>JAACEJ010000015.1 GCA_011682565.1 Actinomycetota bacterium
GGGCATAACAAGATTTTCTTCAACAACGCGGTAAGCAATATGCACATTGGGCCGGTCATTCCATTTTACATTCTCACCTCCGATAACATGCAGTCCGCCAAACGAAACGCCGAACATCATGCGATTAGAAATGCCAACCGAGAGATAGGACAAGGCGCCTCCCTGGTCGTAAAGCCTCAGACTGGTACGCAGATCACCTCCCCTAAGGATGCTTGCGGTTGGGAGATCGATTAAATGTACTGGTTTGGAAAAATAAGAGTCTTCTTTGACTTTTGGGACCCGGCCCTGCTGCGAAAGGGAACGATCATTAAATTGCTGTGCGAAAGTAATCGTAGTAAAAACAAGAATTGCAAAAAAGGGGGGAAACAGAATCAGGCGATTACTTTTCATCGGCATAGTCCTCTGATTATTTTCATTTCCAATTAGGATAGCTAATGAATTAACAAAATGAATTTAATATTTATGCCTCTGAAAGTCAATGATTTAAATTAAAGTCTGATAAATACGCTAAATCCTGCGCTTACTTTGAATATGGAACGAGGTTTATCAAAATATGTTCCCGACGGCATTAGATAAACATATTCAAACTTGGTTCGCAGCAAAGTCAACTTGCCCAGTACAGAGTGTGTGCCAATGCCGAGCATAAGGGCCGGACCGGTCGAGGTTTTGGAGGGTTGGGATGAATTTGCAAATCCATCGATCCACAGTCCGCCACCGGCGGAAACAAAAATCCCCGCGGTGGAACGATCATATCGTTTCCTGCGTCGATTTCGCCTGTATTCATCAGGTTCCATATCAATGACCCTGTATGCAAAGGACCCGAGAAAACTGGTGGCAATGATAACGTCTTCATTTTCAAAATCGAATTGAATATCCGGTTCCAGTTCAAAGATGAGGTTTCTGTTAAAATAAAAACCAAATATCCAATTCACGTCCAAACGGCTAAAACTTGAATCGGACGTTGACATTGACTGGAAGGAAAAGGCACCACCGGTATCGATTGCACCTTTTCGTTGTCCAAAAGCAAAAGAAAATGTGCACAGGAGCAGAAAGCTAATGATTGTCATTCTTTTTAACATAGTATCTCCTTACCAATAATATCAGGGAAAATATTTCAAAATATGAATGAATAATTCGATTATAAGGCCAAAAATTTTTCTGTGGCATTAAAGGGTACTGAAATTAGGGAAATGTGCAGAAGAGAGAGAAATGACTTTTTTCAGATGCAAAGTGAAAATATTATTGCAGCCTTTGTAATTCCTTGATCCGCGACTCGAGATAATCGACCAGCGGCAAAGTTTTTCTGGCAAAGGAACCGGATTTCAGTGCTCGTATCCGAATTCGATATTCACCTTCAACCAATTGCTGTAACAGGTCTTCTCTTGCTCGTACAGCAATCGGGCTGCCGGGGTATTTCTCCAGGAAATCATCAAAAACTGCAAAGGTAAGTGGGATTATTTTCAGGAAAGGTTTATAGCGCTTGCGCATTGTCTGACTTAATGTACGATAGATCGAATAATTAATATCAACCTCATATTCCTTTTGGTTAACATAATTGACCAGGCCAATATATTTCGTATATAGCGTTTTTAGAATTTCTTCCCGCCCGGCAGAATCTTTTTCGGCCCTGGCTTTTTCCTGCAAAAGGAGAACATTTGTCAACCATTTGTCCTCTTCAAAGTAAACTTCACTCAGCTTATATCGAAGAATCAGTTTTGTCCACGCACCAATAGGTTGCCCGTCCAGCACAGCAGGTTCAAACTTGGTTTCTTTGGCAAATTTTAGCGCGGCATTATCGAGGTCTTTTGAGTCGGAGGATTGAAACAGGCGAATATCAACGGGTTTGCCACGTTTGGAGACAAAAACACCCACAACAACGCTGCCCTCAATTTTATTAATTTGCGCCGAAAGTGGGTAACTCAGTTTTTTATCAGAAATAACCTTAGGCGAACGAAAGCGTGTTGTTCCGCAGCCTAAGGTCAGTACTGCTAAAAGCAAGAGCAGGAAAGCAATTTTAAAATCTGATGGATAATGTTCCCACAATTTTATCAAATGTTTTATCCTCCAAAGTTGGTACATTGGTGATACCATCAGTGGTTTGCTGTTTCCACGAACCGTGTATCAGGCCGAGATCAACCATCACTTGTTTGTCAAGCATCAGGCTGACACCGGCGGTGTAAAATTCCCGTTTCGGCTTCAAGTCAGCATATTTGTAAGGAGAAGGATTGTTGTAATAACCAACACGCAATCTTGCATGAATAAGTGGGACGTACATTTCCGCACCTAGTCGCAAATTAGTAATGGCCTTTAGCTCTTTTTTGATCCTCACATTGACCTCACCTTTGGTTACTCCGGCCACGGGAGGTTCTGTTAGAAACTTAGCTTGAGACCAGTCTTTGAATTCCATACTGCCTGAAAGCAAGATATTTATCAGTTTGAAAGATGCGCCAAAGTTAAAACCATAGGGTGTTTGATATTGATACTCACTATCACCACCATTCTCATTTGGTTCTACGGGGTCGCCTGTATCGTACGTTTCGGCAATTTTTTCAGTCCACGACTCTTTCACTTTGAATTTTGTCGGCGTAATAATTGTCGCCCCCAATCTCAATGCGCTGCCGAATCGGTAAAGCGCGCCGATTTGCAGATTGGTCGCACCAAATTTGGACGTAATACCTTGTTCATAGGTCCAATATTTTAAATCGGCAATAATTCCGTCTTGCTCGTTGAATGGCGCATGATAAACATCGTAAATATCATCTTCCTCAAAACTCACATTATAATCATCCGTCCCACCAACAAAATTAACGGTTGCACCGAGGAAAAAGTTTTTTTGTACCTCCATGGCGCCGGAAAATGAAAATTGATTCAAACTACCTTCTTCAATCAAAGATTCAGTTTGATAGAGCGAATCAGTGATAGCAGTGGTGTAACCAGAGCCAGCATAAGTGGGCATAACAA
Source organism: Actinomycetota bacterium (assembly GCA_011682565.1). Lineage (GTDB taxonomy): Bacteria > Zhuqueibacterota > Zhuqueibacteria > Residuimicrobiales > Krinioviventaceae > Hydrothermomicrobium. The sequence continues at coordinate 2,962 of JAACEJ010000015.1, forward strand.
TATCAGGATATGCTGCCGAATACGGATTAAAGGCTTCTAGTTTCAATGTATTATCAAAATCCCTTATTTTATTATATCCCACACCAAACACAAGGCTGCCCTGGTAAGTTGGAATGGGAAAAACAAAGCCGAGTGAATTCAGGCGGCTAAAAGTTGTTTCATCACGGGTTTCCGTTGATAAATAAGAGGCATTATTTTTGAGTCGGTTATGGCTAAACCCGACATTCATCTCCATTCTGCGAATTTGTCCCAAGCCTGCGGGGTTCCAGTACATGGCAGAATAATCATCGGCAACACCAACATAGGCGCCACCCATGCTCATCGCCCGCGCCCCGACACCAAGTTCTTCCCCGATGAAAAAAATCTCTTCCTGAGCAAAACTTGCAACCGCACTCGTAATAAAAATGATCAAAGCAACGAGCCAGAATGTTGATTGTTTTAATATCATTTGATCACTCCTTGATTAAAAATATTCTGTTTATCGCCTTTTACTTGAACGACCGCTGCTCGAGCTTTTGCTGCCGGAAGAAGATCGTCCTCTGGACCTGGTAGAACCGGAAGAACTACCGGAACTCTTGCTGCTTCCCGAATAACTGGGGGTGCTTCTTCCCCTGGAACGACTACGACTGCCGCTATAGCTCGATGGCCGACTGGACCTTCTTGAACTTCCGGAATAAGATGGACTATGCCTGCTGCTTGTTCTGCTTTTTTTGCGAACAGTGCGGTTTCGCGATGCGGAAGAACTCGAACTTGATCGCCTGCTTCGAATTGCTGGAGAACGCGAAGTAGAACGTGAAGACCTTTGTCTCGTTATTTCGCTCGATCGGCTGCTCGGATTCCTCCTTGTACGCGCGACTGTTGCCCGTGTTGGCGTGGTGTGCCGTGTACGCGAAATCGAAGTCGTTCGATTCGACCGCGTCGCTCTTGTTGTCCTGTTTCGAATGGTAGAAGTTCTCGTAATCGACCTGCGGGAAGCGCCCCGGCGTGTATCCGTTGCCCTTACGCCGGCGGCAGATGAACGCGACCCGCCTGTAATCGCAGATCGTGCCGTAAACGGCCGTGTAACAGTCGGCGATCTCCGAGTGAATGCCCGCCGCTTGTATTCACGCTGTCGTACATCGTGATAGTTTCTGCCGTAAAAATCCCCTCCATAACCCCAGTATGATGTATAAGAGAAACCACCATAATAACCGAAACTTGGCCGGTAAAAAGGATCACCCCAATAAGTGGGATATGCACCCCATGGATCCCATGAATAATCACGATATCGCCACCAGGGCCGGGCGGAATAATACCAGTAAGGTTCATACCACCATGTATCTAAAAAGACAGGGCTGGCCCAAGCATTGACGTAAATATCGTGATCAAGATAAACGTCGATATTTCTATTCTGCTCAACGTCTTCATTGTTATAATCTTCATCGTTGTATTCATCTTCATTGTTAGTATAATTCCCATAATCCGTAGATTCGGTTCTCACACCCGGTCGTCCAACCTGAGTATAACAGCCGGACAAACCAACGGCCAGAAAAAGAACCGCGCCGAAAATAAGAACATTCTTAAAATGAATAAACATTTGGGGCCTCCTTTTAATAAATAAAGGCTTTTCTCAAGCTCCTGTAGTATCTTACTCTTGAAACTATAAAGAAGTTTCAATTAGTTTAAAACGTCTCTGATTCTTGGACGATAATCGTTTCTTTTTGTTTACACGATTAAAATGAATCATTTCGGCGCAAAACTGTATGTGCATGTTGTCCACATCTCGATCCTTTTATTCCGCCAGGTTGCAGGGATATATCTGCTTTGCCATGCTGCTTTTGTCGCAATTTTTTCACATAATTCACTGCCTGTGGCATTTTCAGCAACAACAACATCTTTTACTTTTCCGTTTTTCCCTACCCTGACCAACAAACGCACATTGCCGTGAATTTTTTGTTTTCTCAATTGATTTGGATATTCCGGCATCACCTGCATCAGGGGACGGGGCGGAATGGTATCGTTTTTACCGGTCGTAATTCCTGCATTGCCAAACTGTGCATCTCCCATATTCCATTTTATATTCGTTTCTTCAATTGTTGCATCCTCAGGGAAAGACGGATCTTCAACGGGCAAAGGAATAGTCGGCCTTTTAGGCGCCGGTCGACCCCGCCTAACGAGCTGTCTGGTGGATGGCACATCCTGGATTTTGAAACGCAAATCAATGGACAAAAGCTCACGCGGCTTTAGTTCAAACCTCTTTGGTATAGTGTGAAATAAAACAAGGAGCAAAAAAAGCGTAAGGATAAGCGCTTTTTCCAGGCGCAAATGATGCAAAGAATGATAAAGTTTACTTTTTTTTGTCATGAGTCAGAACATAAAAATTGGCTCTAAACGAAAAACCCCCGCGAACTGGCGAGGGCTGCATCAATCAGATTATTTCGATGGAATCCTGGGGTAACCAGCCGACGTTCCCGTCAGGGAGCAATATTTTAAAATATTTCCCCGAAACATCTTTAATTTTAACTTTAATCCCCTCGTGCAAAGCAAACACCTCTGTCGCATCCTCTGCCGGCGAACTCTTAACATCGACCTTTTCCACAAGGACGACACCTTCTTTTGTCTTGGCCATCTCATTCAGCCGAGCAGCAAACAAACCGGCTGAAACAAGAAAAAGTATTAACAATGGGACAAAAGTAACTCCGGCTAATTTTTGCAAACGGTGCTTTTTTGCTAAAATCTTGCTTATCAGGGCAGCCATCATCAGAATATAAAAAATGAGAGCAACGAGGCTCAGTTGATAAATACCAAGGTAATTTTTAAACCCGATCCAGATTCTGGCTAAAAAGTATGGCGGCACCGTAACAATTTTATCAACAACGCGCAATTGCGCTATTTGCAAATTATAGAGAATATCCTCATCGCGTGGAGCAAATTTCTTTGCCCTCTCATAGCTGAGAATACATTTTCCAATTTTATTCAGCTTAAAATAAGAATTACCCAGATTATAATAAAGTGCCGCATTTTCGTACCCTAGTTTTAAAGCAGATTCATAGTTCTCAACCGCTTTCCGGTACTCTCCTTTTTGATAAAAAGTATTTCCCTGTTCAAAAAAGTGTGACGACTGGCTGATGTCAGCTTGCGGCATGAGGAGAAGGAAAATGTATAACATGATTGTCATCGTTTATAAAGCTTTTTCCAGATTAATGATTGCTTCTTTGGCCTGTTTGTAAAAATCAGTCATCTGCTCCTTTGAGACATTTGCCGGTGCAAATCGCTGGTAATCGCACTCTTGAATCAATTTTATATAGGTATCGATGAGACCCGCGTCCAGATTTCTTTTTGTAAAAAGCTCTTTCAGCTCAGTACTTATGATACCTGCTTCAGCAAGATTGAGTTTGTCAGCGGCAAAACCCAGCAAAGCCCGGGAAGCCTCCGAATAAAACTCTTTTTGCGTCTTTTCATCCATGAGGCTGTGCGCTTTGCTCAGTCTCTTCATTGCCATTCTGTTGGCTCTTCTGTTTCGGGCATAAGCGACATTGCCGGAGAGTTTTTCCTGATGCTTACTGTAGCCATAAGCGGCGGCAAGCAATAACATGGGCAAAATAACCAGCGAAAGATAAGCAAAACTTTTATAAGGTTGATATCCGGTTCGTTTGAAATCGGGTGCTGCCGTTTTGATAAAACGAATATCCTGCCCGATCAGCTTCACTTCTTCTTTGCTGATGCCGTTCCCCAACGAAACGTACTCATCCGCGCCTTTTGTTACATTTATCAAAAGTTCCGGTGTTGTCAATTCCCGGTATGTGGCCAGTTTCGGATCAAAATAGGCAAAGTGAATCGGTTTAATTTTTTGCGGACCCGGGAAACGCGGAATCAATACATATTCAAAATTTTTACTGCCACTGACCGTATCGTTTTGGCGAATAATATTTTCCGTCACTTTCGGTTCATACTGCTCAAAATCGCGAGGAACCTGAACCACAGGTTTTGACAGTGTGCGAATGTTGCCTGTCCCCGAGATGCGTACCTTTAATGTGATGGCTTCATTTGTTTTAACACTTTTTTTATCAACAGAAGCAGTTAAATTAAATTTCCCCACCGCTCCGGAAAAATCCGCGGGCCGGTTGGCTGCCGGCAGCGGTAAAACATCGATGGTAACGGGAATGGAACTGATCGTTTTTCGCGTTGTTCGGCTGAAAAAGGGGTCATTAAAAAAACTATCGAAAACATTATCCATGGAACGGCGCCGCGACTGTACGCGTACTTCGCAGTCAAGGCTCAAGGGGCCAATCGTCTTTTTACCCGGAGAGGTTGGAAAAAGTGCAGCCTTTTTTATGTCGGCCACAACATACTTTCGGCCGCCAATGATTTCTTCTCTGGTCGTTGGCTTTTTGCTCAGATCAAACTCTTCCGACCAAAAACCGGCTGTTTCCGGTAATTTTGAAATGCCATAGCTGGAAACATTCACGCGTGTATAAATACGAAAAGTTACAATAACCGGCTCGTTTTGGTAAACCCGGCGCTTGGATACAAGCGCTCGTACATATAAATTCTCTCCGCTATTCTGACTGCTCCGGACGGCGGATCGCGATCGCGGCAATGGCTTTGCTTGCGCGGCAGACTTTATTATTGTGATGGAAATCGGTTTCGATTGTACTTGTTTTCCCTTATAATTCACACCTACCGAAGGGATTTGAAAAATGCCTTCCTTCTTTGCCATGTAATAATAGGTAAATGAGCGGGTAATGGACATTCTCCCGTTGATCAATTGAATATTCTGCGAAGATCCTCCAGAACCAAGAAAGGACAAAAATTCACTCACATCCGGCGGCGATGGTTGCGACACCTTATTTGCACCATCTCCGGACAACTCTATCGTTAAGACAATTTGCTGGTTTAAAGCGAGTGATGTTTTATCGACACTGGTACGTATCTCAAGAGCTTGCAATGTCGTCGATGCACCGGATAAAAACCAAAGTGCAACCAAAAGAATGATAATTTTCGATTTATTTATCATGAAAAATTTACCAATCTTTTGCCACCCTTGTTCTTCCGCGCACTTTTTGCTTCCGGGCATTTTTCATTTCTTTCTGGTCCTCTTTGAGCGCTTGTAAAATCCGTTCTGCATCTTCTTTGGACATCTTTTGCTTTTGTACATTTTGCTGCTGCTGTGGCTGCTGATCCTGTTTTTCCTGATTTTTTGATTGTTTGTCTTGCTGCTGTTGTTGCTGTTTCTGCTGCTCTTGCTGTTTCTTTTTTTGCTCCTGTTGCTGTTTCTTTTGTTGGTCCTGTTGCTGCTGTTTTTGTTGCTGCTTTTGTTTTTGCGGATTTTTCTTTTGCTTCTGCGACTTGTCCTTGAGCTGTTTTCTTACAAATTCCAAATTATATTTTGCATCCTCATCATCCGGATTTAATTCCAGCGATTTTTTGTAAGAAAGAATGCTCTTCGGCAGCTTTCCCATTCTATACAATGTATTTCCGATATTGTAATAAGCTTCGGCTTGCTTCAAAATATCGTCGCTGTTTAGTGCCCCCTGATATTCTTTGACGGCCTCATCGTATTTCTTTTTTTTATATTCCGCATTACCGATATTAAACTTGATTATCGGGGACTCGGGTGCCTGCACTTGTGCATCCCGATATTTGTTGAGCGCCTCATCATATTTTTCTTCCCGGTAAAATTTATTGCCTTCGATAACTTTATGCCGCTCGGATTGCGCAAAGAGCCAACTCGCTTGAATCAAGAAAAATAATAAAGTATAAACGATATGCCTGCGCATTTTCACCAGTCCTGTTTGTCTGTTTTGTTCAAATTCAAACCTGTTTTTTTTCTACATAAACCGGCCGCGCCATTCATGCTTGACGCTTTTTCTTTCCGAAATAAATATTTCCAAAACAAGCAAAATGAGCGCGAATGCGAGAAGGTACTGGAACCGGTCTTCAAATTGGGAAAACTGCATGGAGCCAAGTTCCTTTTTCTGCATTCCCGAAATACTATCATAAATTTTATCTAACTCATTTTCGCCGGAAGTGGCTCTGAAATATTTTCCCCCGGTTTTTAATGCAATTTTCTCCAGCGTTACCTCATCAAGTTTGGTGATAACCACCTCACCTTTTCTATCTTTTTTAAATCCGACGCCGCGGCTGCCCGGAGATTTTATCGGAATAGGATCTCCCTTGGGAGAGCCGATGCCGACGCAATAAATGATGATCCCTTGTTTTTCAGCCTCATCAACAGCCTTCATCACATCGGTGCCATGGTCTTCGCCATCTGTGATGAGGATGAGAACTTTGTATTTTCGCTCCTTCTGCTCAAACGATTCAGTGGCCTTGACAATAGCCTGTCCCAAATTCGTTCCGGGTGTAGGGATCAGATCGGGTTCCATGATATCCAGAAAAATTTTCGCCGCACCGTAATCCAGGGTCAGCGGGCATTGTGTAAAAGCAACACCTGCAAAAGCGATCAAGCCGATTCGGTCGCCCTGAAGCCGATCAATAAAATTTCCAACCTCGTGTTTGGCTTTCTGAAGGCGGCTCGGGGGAATATCTTCCGCCAGCATGGATTTGGAAACATCCATAGCGACGATAATGTCCACACCCTCTCTCCTGACTTTTTCCAGTCGCGTACCAATTTGCGGTCGGGCCAGGGCAAACACCATAAATAAAATGGCGCCTAAAAGAACGGCAATTTTGCCGATTTGTTTACCACGACTGGTGTTACGACTGAGTTTCTGCAATAATTCCAGGTTGCCAAACCGCTGCATTGCCCGTTTTTTAGCTTTAAAAGCAAAATAGTAAAAAAGAATGAGCGCCGGTATAAGCCAGAGCAAATGGAGCAAATGTGTATTGGCAAAACGAAGCATCTAGGGTATTTTCCTGAATTTTGTGTTTGCGAGAACAATCTCAAGCAGCAGCAAACTCAGAGCGAGAAGGAGATATTTAGAAAACAATTCCTTGTAGCGCGTATATTCTTTAATCTCGATTTTTGTTTTTTCAAGATTTCCAATATCCGCGTAAATTTTTTCAAGACTCGTTCTGTCGGTTGCCCGAAAATATTTCCCACCGGTAATGGAAGCGATTTGCTTGAGCAAATTTTCGTCGATCTCAACCGGCATGCGAACATAGCGCTTACCAAAGATCGGATCCTCGATGGGATAAAGCGCATCTCCTTTTTTCCCGGCGCCGATGGTATAAATTCGGATATCAAAAGTTTTTGCAACTCTTGCGGCAGTAAGCGGATCGAGTTCGCCGCGATTGTTGCGGCCGTCCGTCAGTAAAATTACAACTTTGCTTTTTGCTTTGCTGTCCCGCAGCCTGTTGACACAATTGCCGATCGCCATGCCGATGGCCGTCCCGTCCTCGATCATGCCGATATGGACTTCCTGCAAAAAGCGCAAAAGAATACCGTAATCAAGCGTCAGCGGACACTGGGTAAAACTTTGCCCGGCAAAAACAACCAGGCCAATACGGTCGTTTTGTCGTCCTTTGATAAATTCCGCAGCAACAGCTTTGGCAGCTTCAATACGGTTTTTAGGTTTAAAATCCTCTGCCAGCATACTGCTGGAAATATCCATCGCTAAAATAATATCGATGCCTTCTGTAGTAACTTTTTCCTCGCTGCGACCGGATTGTGGTCTGGCAAAACCGACGATAATTAGCGAGATGACGAGCAAGCGCAAAACAAACAACAGATGCCGGTATCTTTTCACAGGAGATTTTTTCACTGTTTTGATAATGCCGAGATTAGAATAACGCAATGTTGCGCTTGCCTGTTTGTTGCGCTTGATGTACCAAAAGATTAAAACCGGAATAATGGCAAACAGAGCAAGGAACTCCGGGTTTGCAAAACGAAACATTTCAGTCATCCTCCCCGGTTTTTAACGGAGGATTAGCAGCAACTTCGACATCTTCTGCTACAGTTTCCACAGCTTGTTCTTCCGTCGTTTCTTCGGGCTCTTTTGTTTCGTCCTCGCTCTCGACTAGAACAAGTTTGGACTTTTTTACAAAATCGAAAGCAATTTGGGTGATCTTTACATTTTCATCATCTGTCGGAATATATTTCGCAAACTTGACCATGTCGCTGTTGTTCAAAAACTCCTGCATCATTTCAATATATTCACCGTCAATTCCTTCGCTGCGCATTTCATCAAGCAACTGGCTCGTGGTCATTTCCATGGCGTAAATATAAAACCTGTTGCCAATATACTGACGAATAATATCGGATAATTCAATGTAATATTCCTTCACCTTACCGGCAGCCAACAGATCACTTTGCACCAGCTTTTCCAGTGCTTCCAGGGCAATTTCGTGCGCCGGCCGCGACGGCTTTTCTTTTCTCGGAATGAGAGACTTGCCCGCTTTCCTTCTTTTAATATAATAAAAAATAAACAAAGCCAGAAGAAGGGCTGCAAGAATAATTGAAGCAAGCAGAATGATTCGCCCGTACCGTTTTGCCGGCTCGAGCGGTGGTTTTATATCGCGAATGTCACCCGCCTGATCAGGATTGAGACTTTGCACTGTAATTTTGATCGGCTTTGTTTTGATAGATTGAACTGTGGAATCAGCGGCTGTTGTAAAATCGATTTTAAGAGGAGGAATTTCAAACTCGCCGGTGTCAAATGTTGACAGCGTATAGTCTGTTTGTTCGACAATCTGGCTGTCTGTTTTAACAGGTTCCAGAACTTTATAGTCGCGAATTTCAAACTGGCCAAGATTTGCGCCCAATGACGGAGACTGGATTTTCACATCCGGATCGTGAGTAATGATGACGGAATAGCGAAAGACATCGCCGATCAGGATCGTTGAACGATCGACTTGCGAATCCACCGTTATAGACCCTTCGGCCAGAGCACTTCTGCTAACGAATGCCAGAAAGAAAAAAAGGATAAATATTTTTTGCCGTAATATCTTCAATTGTATACCGTATTTTTACTTGACCCTGTTTTCATAGAATTTTACATTTTCAGCCATGATCATTCTCTCGATGAGTGCCTGGTACTCATCCAGATATTTCTTTCGCGACAAATCCTGCACAACCTGCTGCCTCACTTCCGAAAGCGGTTTTTCCCTGATGACTTGGCCATCCTTATCTTTTTCAGCATAATCATCCTTGTGCGCATCATAATAAAGTTGAATGTCGCTATCCTCGATTTTCACTTTATTGGCAACACGATCCTCCAACAATTTACGAACCATAAGCGATTTTTTGGCCTGAAACGCACCTTCAATCACATCCCTGTCTTTATCCAGACCCGCTCGCTTTGCTGTGTTATAAAGAAGATCGGTTGCAACATAATCGCGCAGAAAAGCCAGCTTTTGCTCCCGGCTGCGAAATTGCTCTCTCACGCTGGGCGGAAGCTGATTGATTTCAAAATCCAGATCACCCTGAGTGATTTCGCGGTTGCCGATTTTGGCAATAACTTCACCGGGACGCTTTTTCTGAACTTTTGATTGATCGTATTGGACTGTTTCATCGAGCGCTTGCTTGGCGTCTTCCGGTTTTTCCAACCGTTCCAGGCAGGCGACGATTTTTTTATTCACCTCCTCCATCAAGCTGCTTTCCGGATAAAGGTGTTTTATTTTGAGATAATACGCCAGCGCCTGTTGATAATCTTTAACGCGATCAAAATATATATTCGCAATGATGTAATTTACATTCGCACGCTCGCGGCTGTCAATATTGTACTCGTCCAGATAGCGTTGATATTCCCGGATCGCCTGAGGATAAAGCGATTTATTGATCAGGTCGCCGGCATACTCGCGCAGTTTATCACCATTTACTGCGGGCTTGTTCTCATTTTTGCAGCCACTTAAAATCAACACACCTGCTGCCAGCAGAATAAAAGCCGCTTTGATACCTTTAAAATAATTCATTATCTCCTCCAAAACCGGATTGAGTTTTAGCGAAAGCGCTTTGCACGCATTCGGAAAAAGCGTACCAGGGGTTCGATGTAGGATTCATTGGTTTTGATATCTATATAATCAACGCTCATGGAACGAAAGAGCTTTTCGCGTCCTGAAATCGTTTCATTCGTGCGCGCTGAAAAATCCCGCCGAACATCGGCACTCGACGTATCCAACAAAAAAGTTTCCCCGGTTTCCGCATCCTCCAGTTCAATGAAACCGACATCCGGCAGGTCAACTTCGCGGGGATCGGTAACCGTGATTGCCACGATGTCATGGCGCTTGTTGGCAATTTGCAGTGCTTTTTCATAACCACTGCTGATAAAATCGGAAACAAGAAACACAACCGCACGACGCGTTGTCACTCGAGACAGAAATTGCAGCGCCTCAGCAATGTTGGTTTGATGTCCCTGCGGCTCATGATAGAGAATTTCCCGAATAACGCGCAGCACATGCGATTTACCCTTCTTCGGGGCAACGTATTTTTCCACCTGATCGGAAAAAATGATAAGGCCGACTTTATCGTTATTTTTAATGGCAGAGAATGCGAGCAAAGCGCAAATTTCGGCAGCGATCTCGCCCTTCATTCGCTCAACTGTGCCGAATTCGCCGGAAGAACTCACGTCCACTAAAAGTATGACCGTAAGCTCGCGTTCTTCCTCGAACACTTTCACATAAGGATGCCCCATTCGCGCCGTGACGTTCCAGTCGATGGTACGGATATCGTCGCCAATCTGGTATTCACGCACCTCGGAGAACTCCATACCGCGGCCTTTGAAGACAGAGTGGTACTCGCCGGAAAAAACATCGTTCACCAAACCGCGCGTGGAAATTTCGATGCGCTTGACTTTTTTAAGTATTTCTTTTGGGATCAATGGTATTTAATTTCTTTCTCATTTTTTCTATAGTTTGAAAAATGAAAATCTGAAATGGAAACCGGACAACGGGGGCCGGAGACTGAAAATAATTGGGATCAAAAACAAATAATTAAACAAACTCGTCATCTGCCACCCGAATTAAGATGGTGACAGTCAATGTTCACCTCAGAATAATTTCGTCTTGACTAGGGCACTTCAATCTTGTTGAGTACTTTGCGCACAACGTCTTCAGCAGTGATTTCTTCTGCTTCAGCTTCGTACGTCACGATAATGCGGTGGCGCAAAACATCCATGCCGATGGAACGGACATCTTCCGGCGTTACGAAACCACGCCTCCTGATGAACGCATGTGCTTTGGCTGCCAACGTCAAATTGATCGATGCACGTGGGGAAGCACCGTAAGCAATCAGTTCCTCAATATCATTCAGTCCATAATCCTTTGGCTTTCGTGTTGCAAAAACAATATCGATGATATAATTTTCAATTTTGGGATCGATATAAACTTCATGAACTGCGCCTTTCGCTTTCAAAATATCTTTAGGTGTTACAACGGAACTCGCCAAAGGAATTTCTGGCTGCGTCATTCGGCGCATGATTTCCAGTTCTTCGTCCCGGTCCGGATAACCGACGGAAAGTTTCAGCATAAAACGGTCGACCTGTGCCTCCGGAAGCGGATAGGTTCCTTCCTGCTCGATAGGATTTTGTGTTGCTAAAACCAAAAAGGGAGCGGGCAAAGCAAATGTTTCATTTCCAATTGTAACCTGACGCTCCTGCATGGCTTCCAGAAGAGCAGATTGTACTTTTGCCGGCGAACGGTTAATTTCATCCGCCAAAACGAGGTTGGAGAATACCGGCCCCTTTTTCACAGAAAATTTACCATCATGCTGATCATAGATCATTGTCCCGATAAGATCAGCCGGCAGCAAATCCGGTGTAAACTGGATGCGCTGAAATCCGGTTTTGATGACGGAAGCCAGGGTTTTCACAGCCATCGTTTTCGCCAATCCCGGCACACCTTCGAGAAGAATATGACCATCTGCCAAAAGACCGATCAGCAGCCTTTCAATCATATATTTTTGTCCAACGATAACCTTGCCGACCTCGCTGGTGATCTTTTCAACGAATTCACTCTCTTTTTGAATTTTTTCGTTAATCGCCTGAATATCGATATTCATTGATCCTCCCGGACATCTTTGCTATTCTTCGGTTTCTTCCTGCGGCGCATCCAAAACTTTCACCAACTCGCCGCGCAGACTCTTTTGTAAACTTGACTCTATCAAAGTATACATTCTTTCCAGCTCGCTTTTCTCACCCGCTCCTCCCGAAAACTTAATCATATCTGCTTTTTTAAGACTCTCGGCAGTCTCGTTCACAAACCTGTCGTCCAAATCTTTATTGTGCAACCCCTTAATCACATCTTCGGTTGTTGCTTCCAGGCCCGAAACGTGGAATTTCTCCGCAAGGAACAATCTGAGAAGGCGCGATAAGCGGGAAAAGCCATCCCCTACATCCAGGTCAGGAGCGTTGAGGTCAACGGCATTTTTCAATTTTTCCAGGTATTGTTCTTCAAGCGGAACCGAGGCTATAGCTTCCATTTCCGCCTGCCTCTTTTTCTCCGCTTTTTTCTTCGCCGCCTGACGGATGAAAACAATAATCACAACCACCAGCACAACAATAAAAATAACCCACAAAATCCAGCTTTTGGAACCGGGTTCCGGCAAAGGATCAGTGACTTTAACCTCGATCCGGTTCGTAGTTAACCGGTATTCCTTATCATTGCCCATGTCCGTATAGGTAATGATCAGTCCCTCCACATAGCCCATGCCGAGACTCTTTGGTTTTAAAGTATACTCGTATTCCTGAATTGCTTTGGTCTCGCCATTTACATTAGCCACCCGATTGGCAGACGAGTTCTCTATAATTTCAAAGTTTTCGAGAAGGGGATTATCGAACTGGTGAATTTCATATTTGTCAAGATCTCCCGTCCATTTGAGTTGAACGGTGAAAGAAATAGTTCGGTTGAGGG
>JAACEJ010000301.1 GCA_011682565.1 Actinomycetota bacterium
TCCGGGCAGCCATTGCTGCCAACCGAATATGGGGTTGATATGCCAACGTCGGCGGAGAGGATAATGAGAGCGTCCGTAGAGTTGACCGAACCATCTTCATTGACATCGCCGCAGTTCATCGGACAAAACTGACTCACATCGATTCCAACATCACAGGAAAGGATGATCAAAGCATCGGTCGAATTTGCCGAACCGTCGTCGTTGACGTCACCAAGAATGCCGACACCCGGAGGTTTTGAAATGGGACGCCCCAGTACCCAATCCATGGCCGTCCAAAGCAAATTCCATTCCGTGCCGTTATCGTCCAGTTCCTGCGCAAAATCCGTGCTGTCGCGGTCGCCGTCTTCTTCGATTTCGGGATGAGGACCAACCAGCAGCACACGCCCGCTGCCGTAAGAAAAATTGATGATCGCTGCATCATTGGCATGTTCACGCCAGGTAGCGACAGTGTCTATGCTTGCGTTTTGCTGCGGCTTAAAAACCGGCCCGCCATAATATAAAGTGGTCTGCGACGGCGGTTCGTATTGGTTGATCGGGTTACCGGGATTGAGATCGATAACAGTCATCACATATTCCGGCCAGGGGGCAATTTCATCAATGGCTCCTGTTGCCGTACCCTGGAACAGATCAAGCTGGTAATCATAAATCCCTCCCTCCCATTCCACTGAATCGGATGCAAAATAAGCTCCGGCACACATGCCGATATAAGCACCGCCTCCCTGCACAAGTTCCCTGATATGCTGCAAGCCGGTTTCATTAATGGCACGCTTGTAGTAATATGCATCGCCGCCCGGGAAATAAATACCGTTGTAATAATTTGTCAAATTGTTTAAATTAATATCCAGCGGCCCAAGACGTTCGTGAGTGATTCCCTTCCAGTCTAAAAATTGTTCGAATGACACGATGCCGTCATACCAGGTTCCTTCTCCATTATAAATAGCTATTTCCGCACCTTCGATAGCGAAAAGTGCATGAAATGAGAGAAAAAGCATTAATTCGATTTTATAAAACCTTGCCAACTTGTTCTCCAGTTTGTTTCTTCAATGTATATCTTGAAACGGAAAAAAACAATAAAAAGTATAAACAGGAATCTTTTTTTCATAATAAAAGTTATAATATTATCCATGAGTAATTCGTAAAAAGTCCTAAAGTGTCATTGCGAGCGAAGCGAAGCAATCTGGGTATCGGCTAAAGTGCAGTTTTTTAAAGATCGCTTCCCCGATAATTCGGGGTAAACTCACGCTCCGCTCCTCGCGATGACATGCTTTTCAACTTGAATATTGCAACGGAGGGAGCATTATGAAAGCAATGTTAGACAGACTTTTGCTTGCCCTGAGCAAAACAAACAGCGATATTTCCTTTAAAATCTGTTTTTGGGATGGCGAATCCAAAACGTATGGCAAAGGTAAAGCTGCATTTACTCTCACTTTTAAAAGTAAACGCGCCGCAAAAAGACTTTTACAGGATGGCGCGCTCGGCTTTGGCGAAGAGTATATGGCCGGAAATATCGATGTAGACGGCGATTTTATGGAATTGATGCACATGGGTGCTACCCCGGCTATCGAGGATACAAAGTTGTCATTCCGGACAAAACTCGGTGTTCTTTTCCAGCATTTGCGAACTTTAAACTCTGCATCTCGTTCCGCCAAAAACATTTCCTACCATTATGACCGTGGAAATGATTTTTACAAATTATGGCTTGATGAGAGCATGACGTATTCATGCGCATACTTTCACTCCAAAGAGGATACACTGGAAAAAGCGCAGCAACAAAAATATGAACATATATGCCGAAAGCTGCAGCTAAAAGAGGGTGAAACTTTGGTTGACATTGGCTGCGGATGGGGCGGTATGCTCATTTATGCGGCAAAACATTACGGCGTTAAAGGTGTGGGCTGTACGCTTTCGCAAGCACAGGTTGATTACGGACAGCAGAGAATTAAAGAGGAAGGATTTGAAGATCAGGTGTCCGTCCTGTATCAGGATTATCGCAAAATGACCGGAACATTTGATAAATTTGTTTCAATCGGCATGTTCGAGCATGTTGGGAAAAATTATATCCCAACTTTTCTCACTAAAGCTCGTTCTCTGCTCAAACCGGGCGGTCTCGGACTTGTACATACCATTGGCAAAGAGAAAGCAACGCCGCCCGATGCCTGGACACTTAAATACATCTTCCCGGGCGGCTATATTCCGTTATTGGATGAGATTATACGCGGAATGGGAAATAACGGACTTGTTCCGAATGATGTCGAAAATCTTCGCCTCCACTACGCCATGACTCTTGAGGAGTGGAGTAAAAGATTCGAAACCAATGTTACGAAAATTCGGAAAATGTACGATGAGAAATTTGTACGTATGTGGCGGATGTTTCTTAACGGCAGCGCAGCCGGTTTTCGCTATGGAACGACGCGGTTATATCAAATTGTGTTTACAAAAGGGCTGAATAATTCCTTGCCGCTAACACGGCAGCATATCTATTCATAAGAAGCTACACAGAACCGACAACCGGAGCACTTACGTGTATCCGGTGTCTGTTCTGGTTTAGTTTTCTTGTAAAGTCATCATCGTAAAAGGTCGATCCAAAGCTCGTTTTCAGGCATATCCATTAATGCTGATCCATCTGTTCATCGCTTTACGTTTTTCAGAGACGAACGCTTCAATCCATACTTTTCTTTTTTTATCTTCCTCGTAATGAGGATAATGCCCGTTATGCAGGCCAAAAGAAACAAACCCGTTAAAACCGTTGGCAGCACGTTCATTCGCCTTGATTCCACCCACATCTGATAATCGTTGATTTCGAATTTGTCTGAATCCACATCCCACAACGCTTTGTTGGCATTCACCTTTTGCGCATTTGTCGCTGTAATCATGCCGGGCATGATAACCGAATTTTTATATGTTTCCCCGATCGATCTTTCGATAAAATCTAAATATCGTACAAGCTTCTGATTGAATCGTTCAATAAACGGTACCAATTTTACTACGGCATTTGTCTGATAAATATCCCGGCACGCCTCGACAACATTGTCAAAGAATTTATCAAAATCACCGTTTTTTTCCATCATGGCATCATACAAATCTTGTTTTTTTTCTTCAACAAGTTGCGGAGAGAGCCGGGGATCATTTACCTCTTTCGCAGCTCTGAGAATTGTTTGATACAGATCTTCAAAAATCAGTTCTTCTTCTATATCAAACGAATCGTCTTTTTGGTTTGTGCTGTCTTGTGCAGCGATCCTTTTTTCAACTTCTTTTGCCAACAGCGAGTCCGTGTTGGAAAATTGAAGGCCATGCGCTTTAAAAGTTTCGCTCCAGGCGTAAAACGTGTAAAACCATCTGAAACGTTTTTCCAGCTTTACTATCGGCCTTATATACAGAACAGTGTCGGAAAGAGATAAAAGCTCGTTATTGATTTCAAGTGCATTTTTAAAAGATTTCGTTGCAGTGTAAATGAAATCCTTTGAATCCTTTTTTGCGGATTTAGTAACCTGCCAGCTCGAATCGAGAAGCACAGGATAAACACTATCATAAATTTTCACAGAATCTCCCGGCATTGAAACCACACGCAAAACAGACCCGTCCGGGAAAACATGGGTAACAATTTCCACATCGTGACAGCCGGAAAAAATAACAAGCAGGATTGCCTAGGTCAGGACGAGATATTTTTTATTTCGCTTGTTCATCATGTCGCTCCGGATTTATAATTCGCGGATCAATCGGCGTAATCTCTTGTCATTTATAAGAATTTTTTCAATCTGATCAGGATTGATGTTCATACGGGCATGATACAAATTACTTTTTATGTTGTTCTTATTCAGTCCCGTTATGTCGACCACCTGATCCATCTCCAGGTCCTGCAGGTCGCGAAGAACAAACACGATCCGCTGTTTCGGCGTCAATCCCTCAGCAAATATTTTTATGTGTCGGATCACTTGTTTATTAATACAATTCTTTTCTTCATCAATCCCAGAATCGGCAAAATTCCCATCATCGCTATTCAAAGAAAATGAAAAAATCCGGCTTTTCCGTCTCCTTGCTTTTAAGAAATCCAGACAAAGATTGGTGATGATTTTATAGAGCCACGTTGTAAATTTTCTGTTTGGATCAAACTGATCAATGTTTTGCCAGACTTTGATAAAACTTTCCTGCACCACATCGCGGGCATCTTCAGTATCACAGAGCATACGCAGCGCCAATGAATAGGCAAAGGATTGATGCATTTCGACGAGATGGCGAAAAGCAGTCAGATCACCGTTTTGACAGTGCAAAAGAATGTCTAAAAATTCGGGCAAAAACGCTCCGCTTTTGTTTTCATTGCTTTCAAATAATGATACGACGGAAATGCAGAAAAGTAAAATAAATAAAGTCCGGAGTAAAGCGGCTAACCATCATTTTTCTGAAGCACAAATATTGCAAGGTCGGCGAACAAGTTGGGCATGAGATTGGCAAGGGGGTGTTTTGCACTTTCTTTCACAAGATTAATCTCTTTGTGGACGATGATTCCTTCAGCACGGCAAAATTCGCGAATATCTTTGATCGTTGAAAGGTGAATATTGGGTGTGTTATACCATTGAAAGGGCAGCGTTTTTGTTTGCGGCATTCTTCCCCTGAAAAACAACTGCGAGCGAAGAGGCCAATAGCCGAAATTAATAAAACTGACGATGCCGATTTTTCCTACCCGCAGCATTTCATTTAAAATGACGTGCGGCTTTTTGACAACCTGGATGGTTCGGCTCATGACCACATAGTTAAAGGATTTATCCGGATAGTCATTCAAACCTTCATCAAGATCACCATAAATGACGGGAACGCCCTTTTCAATACAGGCATAAATGCTGGGATGATGAAATTCCACACCATGGCCATGAACACCTTTTTCGGTAAAGAGTTTGCGCAACAATGCTCCATCGCCGCATCCCAAATCAAGGACGCTGCTATTGGGATCAATAAGATCGGTGATGAGTTGAAGATCGAGACGAATATGTTGCAGCCTGTATGGAGACATCCAAATTCCTAATCATCATAAACGTGAGATAAAAAATCAGCAATCATTTTTTCCATTCCGTCATTGCGGATCAAAAAAGCATCATGTCCGTAAGGCGAATCTATTTCACAAAAGCTGACGTGTTTACCATCTATTTTAAGAGCACGTACAATTTCTTTCGCCTGCGCAGTTGGAAAAAGCCAATCGGATGAGAAAGAAATGACCAGGAATTTCGATTTCGCGTTTTTAAATGCATTTTCCAATGACCCATAATCCCTGGGCAAATCGTAATAGTCAATG
>JAACEJ010000302.1 GCA_011682565.1 Actinomycetota bacterium
AAAAATTGTGGCCGAACGGGACGGATTTTATAATTGGGTTGCAAAGGAATGCGTACTAGTCCATGCCGAGCGTTCGCGGAATCATTTTAACATCAGCCCCGGCTTGAAAATCTATAAAGTAAAAACAGGCAATTCCTGACCATTGTTTGACCACCGTTTGACTCATATTTGACTATCGTTATGACATTACAAAAAATCCAAAACATTTCTCCAAAAACCTGGCTCATTGCTGTGGCGGTTTTCACTCTCGTTCTCCGCATCGTTTTTGTCCTGGCAACGCCAAATATCGGCTCGCCGGCGTCTATGGACGCGGGAACGTATCATTCCATTGCTGTGAATTTGCTGGAAGGAAAAGGCTACAGCGAAGACGGCCAAAATCCGTCCATCTTTGTTGCGCCTTTGTACCCGTTGTTTATTTTTATCGTTTATAAAATCTTCGGCGTGCACCCGATGTTGATCGAACTGATCCAGTGTTTCCTCGGCGTGGGCATGGCGTTGCTCACTTTTTTAATCGCGCGCAGGTTCTTTTCTCAAACCGTTTCACTGATTGCTTTTGTGGTTGTTTCGTTCTTTCCCGACTTGTTTGTGATTTCGACGTACATGTACACGGAATCACTGTTCGTCTTTTTATTTCTGGCTCTTATTTATACGGCTTTGCTTGTAGCAGAAAAACCAACCTTCAAACGGATTGTAATCGCCGGGATCGTCGGCGGTCTGGCCACTCTCACGCGCGGCGTTACCATGTTGTTTCCGTTTGTTTTTTTTGTTGCGTTGTTGTTTCGCTTTAATTTGTTGAAAACAGTAAAGATCGTCATTCTCTATTCACTGTTTTTCGTCCTGCCGATTATTCCGTGGACCATTCGCAATGTAAAGACTTTTCATACTTTTGTCCCTATTGCCGTGGGCACCGGCGATGTGTTGTGGACGGGAAATTATCTACCCTTTGACGGCAAATATAATTACGATAAGACCATGGCGCTGATGGACAGCATGACCGTGGGAATGAACCAGATAGACAGGGATGCCAAACTGGTAGCCGAAGCAAAAAAGAATATGGTTGCGGAACCGGCCAAAACAATATGGTTGATGGTGCGCAAGTTTTTTCGTTTTTGGACCTGGGTTTACGAATCGGCGCCGTCCGGCCAAAAACGTACGACGAGCAGTCCGGTTAAACTGGTGCTGGAAATTGCCTATTATCCGGTTTTTATACTTTTTCTTGCAGGACTAGTCGTTACCCGGAAAAGATGGAAAGAGTTTGTTCTTATTTATCTGCTGCTGCTCTATTACGCTTCTCTTCATGCCGTCATGCTGGTTGTGCCGAGGTACCGAATTCCGGTGATTCCTCTGATGGTGATTTTTGCCGCAGCGGCAGTAGGCTGGCTAATCGATCACTATAATGTGCGACGTATATAAACTCGATTTGGAGTGCATCGCCTTTATGCGATGCGAGAGAGATAGTCGAAGAAAAATTAACGCAGAGCACGCCAAGGTCGCAAAAGTGCGTCGCACATGCAAGTCGCACGTATGTTTTTTCTGATTTCGATAAAGTGAAAATAATTTGATCAAAACAAAATACATACTCATTCTCTTAACTTTTTGCGCGACCATCGCCCAGGGCCTTTGGATCAACTGGCTCGATGATGAGGGCATTCTTGTTGTGGATATTCCTCTCATCCTGCTTTATATTTTCGGACGAAAAAAATTAAAGCTCGCGCCGAAAACGATGTTTGCCCTGGTGCCTGTCATTATATTTATGGTTTGGGTGCACATTGGTATTTTCTTTGCGCCGAACAAACTCTATTTTCGCCAGGAGACTGCCGAAAATATCCGCGCAATACTGATCTTTATTGCGCTGATTTCTTTTATTAATACCAAAGAGGATTTGCAATACGTCTTTTTGGGGTTTGCTATCGGTGCAACGTTTCAGGGCCTGATTGCCTGGCACCAATGGCTGCGCGGGCCTGTGGGTCTGGGATTCCTCGGCGAGCAGCCGGGCCTGGGATGGCAGGCGCAGGGTACATTCGTTCATGCCAGCGTTTTCGGCATGTATATATCTTTGTTAAGCATTTTTAATTACCGCATGGCTGTTTTTCTGCGCCCGAAATACCACAAGCTTTACGTTGCCGCTTTTTTTATCGGTGTTGTTGCGCTCTACGCTTCTTATAACCGCGCAACCTGGATTGCCTTTGCCACTTCAATGACGCTCATGTTCTTTGTCGATGTCTTTCGTGGAAACGCCTTTAAAAAACGTTCGGCAAAATTTATTTTTATTATCGCACTGATTGCTGCAGCCGGTGCAGCGCGCTATGGGGCCGACATTGTCAACAGGTTCAACGATGCCGAGAATTCTCTGGAAGGGAAAAATAGCTCAAGCCGAAAAAATTTGGCGCTAGACGCTTTGAGAATCATACATGATCATCCCATTGTCGGTGTCGGGCTGAACAATTATCGCGAGTATGTCAATCCGGAGACAGCAGGGACAAAATTGGTGCATTGCAGTTACCTGCTGGTTGCAGCGGAAACGGGTTGGTTCGGCCTGGCTTTGTTTCTGAGCATTTTGATCTCATTTGCTATTATCGGTGTGCGGACAATGAAATCCAAAGACCCGCTTTTAAGCAATATTGCCGCTGCCCTGGTGACGGCCATCATCTCTTTTTCCATTGCCGTTTTGCCGTCCCCGGATTATCGGATTTCGTATGTCAAGAACCATATCTGGATGATTTTTGCGCTGATACTGGTTGTCGCCAAGCTGGACTATCATCTGTCCAGAAAAAAACAGGTAAAAAAAATGTCCGGGAAGAAAACCGGTTCCAAAAGCGCGCTGACAAAGACAGATAATAAAAGTTCTTTCAAACCCTATGTGCCGCCGATCCCAAACATCGGGCCGCGACATTTGTATGAATAATTGGATCAAAATTACCAGACCTCAAAGGTCTCCGAGACCTTTGAGGTCTTTCACTGATAAAAAATGAATATGATTATACAAATAATTCAGAAAAGTGCCTGCCTGGAAAATCGGTTGAACCGTAACGTCGACCTCCGGGTCGACAAGTGAAATGACTCAATCAGCGGTAATCAGCGTTTATCTGTGTCCAATTTTAATACACCTTAACTGTTACGAATTTTAGTTAGTATCTGATATTTTAAATAGTGAAAGTTTATAAACACGTCAATCAATGTTTCAGGAGTAGAGTGAATGAAAATACTGGGAGTATTCGACGATCACAACGCGGGTTGTGCGATTATAGAAGATGGGATTATCCAAGCTGCAGTGGAGGAAGAACGACTCTCGCGCATCAAACTGCACAACGGCAATGTCGATGGGCCGCCCGTTAAAAGCTTGCAATCCGTGATGGACATTTCAAATTCATCGCCGGATGATATCGACAAGGTGGCGCTGGCAATTATGCCGCCGGGCGAATTGATGCGATATGTGTGGAACGATCTTTTCAAGGTGCAGAAAAATAAAAAGTGGATGCTGGCCAGCCTGTTCAGCAAAAGTATTCGCTGGGATAAATACTGGCTTTTCTATCCCTATTTTTATAACAAGTTTCGCATTGCACGAATGAAAAAATTATTACGCCAAGTCGGGTTGGGTAACAAGCCCATTGAATTTGTCGATCATCACCGCGCCCATGCTGCCGCAGCTTATTACACCTCCGGCAAAGAAAGGGCATTGATCGTGACCATCGATGGTCAGGGCGACGGCCAGTGCGGCCAGGTTTGGTTGGGCGATAAGGGAAGAATGATTCCTGTTCGCTCCGTCTCCAGCTATCACAGTCCCGGACTTTTTTACAATTTCATCACCTGGTACGAGGGGTACAAACCGATGCGTCACGAGGGTAAAATTACCGGTCTGGCGGCCCATGGTGATTGGGAAACGGCGCGCCCGTTTTTCGAACAATTGTTTGGATTTGAAAACGGCGATTTTCGCTATTATCATGCGGAAAGACAAATGCAGCATGCTTTTCCTCACCGGACAAATTACACAAAGTTTAAAAAAGCGTTACCCGCCGGATTTGAAAATCTTTCCAGGGAAGATGTCGCCGCCGGCGTGCAGGTTATGACCGAACGCGTGGTGGCGCAATATGTCGATCAATTTTTACAGGATACAGGCCCCATCGATGTGGTGATGGCCGGAGGCGTTTTCGCTAACGTGCGCGTCAATCAGGCGGTTGCCGAGTTGCCGAATGCAAAGTCGGTTTATATTTTTCCGGCAATGGGAGATAACGGCCTTCCCGCCGGTTCTGCGCTTTATACATATTATAAGGAAATGGGCTGGCCGAAAATTGAAAAGATGCCGAGGCTGAAAGATGTTTATCTCGGCCCCGGATTCACTGATGATGAAATTGAAGCGGAATTGAAAAAATCCGGTTTAAAGTATGAACATTTTGATAACATTGCGCCAAAGGTCGCCGAGCTGTTGAACGAAGGCCACGTCATCGCCCGCTTTGACGGACGCATGGAATACGGCCCGCGCGCTCTCGGCAACCGCTCGATCCTTTACCAGCCCACGGATCAATCGGTGAATGACTGGCTGAATCACAAATTGAAACGCACCGAATTTATGCCCTTCGCCCCGGTGACGATTTTGGAAAATATGAACGGCAATTATAAACGTATTGCCGAGAACGAATTCCCGGCGCGTTTCATGACCATCACTTTCAACTGCTCCGACGAAATGGCGCGCACCTGTCCTGCGGTCGTTCACGTCGATAAAACGGCCAGACCGCAGCTAATCGATGAGGAGACGAACCCCGCTTATTATCATATTTTGAAAGAATATCAAAAGCTCACGGGACTGAGTTCGATTATCAACACAAGTTTTAATATGCACGAGGAACCGATTGTGTGCACGCCGGCCGACGCGATTCGGGCATTTAAAATGGGACATTTGGAATATCTTGCCATTTCAAATTTTTTAGTGCCCTCTCCGGATCCGGAAAAAGCGGCGAAACGGGAGTGACCTCCTCTTTTGGCGAGCGTTAAACACAACACGGTTTTTGTCGGCGTCGGCCAGGTACTGCGCATTGTTATGGCGTTCATGCTCCTGCCGGTGGCTTCGCGCGTGCTGGGCGATGAATCCTTTGGCCGCTACAACCTCGCTACAACGATTATGTTCTTTGTCATGCTTGTGGATGATTTTGGCCTGAATATGTGGGTCACGCGGGAGATTGCCAGGTTCCGCGACCGCGCGCAGCGTTATTTTGCCTATACTGCCGGATTAAAATTTTCTCTCATCCTCGCCAGTTTTGTTTTTGTTGCTGTGCTGGTACCGGTC
>JAACEJ010000303.1 GCA_011682565.1 Actinomycetota bacterium
TGTCCAGTTTATGCGGGTCTTTGAAAATATATGGCAACTTTTCAATTTCCTTTTGCAGATCGATAGAAAGCGGTTTCTGCCTGGAAAATTTAAAGCGTGTTTTTTGTAACATATTCGGCGCTTTTACGGACAGCTTTTCTTTGATCATCGGGATGAATTCCCTGTTGATTTCATAGCCGACCGAGTTCCTGTCCAGATTCTTTGCGGCAAGTGAGGTTGTACCGCTGCCGAGAAAAGGATCGAGGACAACATCACCGACAAAGGAAAACATTTTGACGAGCCGGCGCGGCAGTTCTTCGGGAAACATGGCGATGTGACTGTTTTGACGAGCCCCCGAAAAATTCCAATGTCCCTGGAAAAATGTGTTCCATTCTTTTTTTGTCATTTTTGATCGTTCTTTGATTTCCGGGTCAATTGGCTCGGGCTTGCCCGGTTTTTTGAAAATCAAAATAAATTCGTAATCCAGTTTCAAAATACCATTCCGGGGAAATGGAAAAGAACCCATGATCGTGGCGCCACCAGTGGTGTTGGTTGTGGTTACTTTTTGCCAGATAATCGCACCCATGTAATCAAAACCGATGGTCTCACAAAATTTAATAATTTCCGTACGAATGGGGATAACTTTATAGCGCCCATAATAAACAGCCCGGGCAAACTGATCGCCGATGTTGATGCACAACCGGCAACCATTTTCAAGAACGCGATAGCTCTCTTTCCAGACAAGATTCAAATTGTTAATGTAGCTTTCATAATCGTCATGAAAGCCAATCTGATCTCCGCTGCCGTAATCCTTTAACTGCCAATACGGCGGCGAAGTGATGACAAGATGGACGGAAGCATCTTTCAGTTCTTCCATCCGACGGGAATCACCGCTAATTATTCGGTGCAAGGTTGACATGTTTTTTCTTTCTTTTATAGCCTGAATTCGGAATATGCAATGTCCGATCGAACGAACCTAGTTAAAAACAACTGTCCGATTATCGTAAACAAGAATTTTTCGCTGCACATGCGCCCAAATAGCACGGGATAGAACGACTCTTTCGAGATCACGCCCTTTGCGCACCAGGTCTTTGATTGAATCGGCGTGACTGACACGAACGACATCCTGCTCGATAATTGGCCCCGCATCCAGATCAGCAGTGACATAATGACTGGTTGCGCCGATAATTTTCACGCCTCTTTCATAGGCTGAATGATATGGTTTTGCACCTGGAAACGCGGGAAGAAACGAATGATGAATATTGATAATCCGGTTGGGGTAATGAGCCACAAAATCCTCTGATAAGATTTGCATGTACCGCGCAAGGACAACAAAATCGATTTCAAGTTTGTTTAAAATTTCTAACTGATTTTTTTCTTGTTCCTTCTTATTCGAACTGGTCATGGAAAAACAATGAAAATCAACGCCGAACTGCTTAGCCGGTTTTTCGAGATACGGATGATTGCTTATGATCAACGGCACTTCAATATCCCATTCTCCGGATTGACAGCGCGATAGCATGTCGTACAAACAGTGAGGCAGTTTCGATACAAATATGGCCATTCGCGGAACGCGCCCGGAAAAATAGAGTTTCCATTGCATGTTAAACTTTCGCGCCAGAAGAACGTCAAAATATTCGCCAATCTTTTCAGTAGGAATGATGAAATCCTGCAGTTCCCATTCAACGCGCATAAAAAATCTCGCTTTTTGTGCATCAACGTGTTGTCCCAGGTACAATATGTTGCCGTTATTTTTTTTGATAAATTCAGTAACCGCAAGAATCAACCCTTTTCGATCCGGGCAATGAATAAGTAATATCGCGGACATGGGCATTGTTCGAACATCTTTTCCTTTTGTCATTATTAGCTCCGCGGATAAACCGGACTGATCAGATTTTCTGCTTTTTCATATTTGCTTTCACTGGCCCAACGCATACCTCGGTGAACAATTTCCAATGCTTCCGGAACGTCAAAATCGGAAGCATGATGGCCAAAAGAGGCATAGAACACGCGACCTTTTCCAAAGACTTTTTTCCAAACCACCGGCATGACCGTCCCTTTGATCCAGAAATCATGTTCGCCGTTGAATGTTGAGGTTGCCAGAACTTTGTTGGCGGGATCAACGTGCATGTAATATTGCTCGGAGCGCAGTTGAAAATTTTTAATGCCGGCGGTTACCGGGTCTTTATGATCAACAATATGAACTTTATAGTCAACGATTCCGCCGGGATGAGCAACCCACTGGCCACCGGTCATAAACTGATATTCGGTGTTTTCGCGAAAAGAATCACACAAACCGCCATGCCAGCCCGCCAAACCCGCGCCGTTCTTAACCGCGGCAACAAGACCTTTTGACTGTTCGCCGGTGATTTTTCCCATGGTCCACACCTGCACAATCAAGTCCATTGAATTCATTAAATCCTGATCCGTGTAAGAATCCAGTGTATTGGAAACCGTAACATCGCAGCCTTGTTGTTTTAACCATGGCACATACAAATCCCTGCATTCACCCGGTTCGTGGCCTTTCCAGCCGCCCCAGACAAACAGGACTTTTTTGTTCATTTTGTTTTCCTTTGCAAAAGCACTTTTTGTCATCAAAGCAGAGGCCATTCCTGCTGCGACAGTTTTGCCTACAAACTCCCGGCGGCTCAGCTTATTTTCACTCATTGTTGTCTCCTCGTTCATTATTCCGTTTTGTGTATTTTAAAATATACTGTGTTTTCAAAACATTCGCAATGAGTATATCGAATTGTTTGAACTTTTTCAAGGAAAAGTTGAGTATATGTGAAAGCTATTCAACGTTCAGGGCAGGATAATTTGAAAAACTCCCATTTGTCCTTCTGCGTCTGTTCCAATGACCCAGAGGTCAGCATACAAATCCTGGCCTGCTATCTCTTTCAAATAGTTCTTGCCAAGATGAAAATGAAGTTTTATATTATAAAACTTCGAGTCATTCATTTCAATTCAGGAGAAAAATCAATGCAGGCCGTTTTACTGGTTGCCGGGAAAAGCACGCGAACATATCCCCTCACATTAACCCGCCCAAAGCCGTTATTACCCATTGCAAACAAGCCGCTCATCATGCATAGCCTCGATCAGATGGTCGGGCTGTTCGATGAGGTTATTCTCATCGTCGGGTATCGTGCAGAGATGATCAAAGATGTGCTTGGAAATGAATACCGCGGCATCAAACTCATCTACCAGGAACAAAAGGAACAATTGGGAACCGGTCATGCGATTTTGCAAGCCAGGCCGTTTATCAAAGACAAATTCGTTGCCATGAATGGTGATGATCTTTTTGCACGCGAAGACCTTGAAAAATTGGTGAGCCTGGATTTTGGCGCATTGGTCAAAAGAATCAAAGATCCATCACTTTATGGCGTTTATCAGGTGGATGAAAACAATAGGGTTTTGAATCTTGTTGAAAAGCCGAAAGAATATCTTGGCGACCTGGCAAATATTGGCTGCTATGTTTTTGAACCGGAGATTTTTTCCGAGATAGAAAACACATCGCCGAGCGAACGCGGTGAAATTGAAATCACTTCGTCAATACTCGCGCTTGCACAAAAAAAGGACTGCTTTATCATGCCGATCTCCGGTTTCTGGCTGCCGACCGGTTACGCCTGGGATTTGCTCAAACATCAGGAATTTCTCATGGCAGGATTTGCTGAATCAGACATACAAGGCCAGATCGATCAGGACGCGGTGTTGAAAGATTCGGTTTCCATCGGCAAGGGAAGCGTCGTCAAATCCGGTGTCGTCATAGAAGGGCCGGCTGTCATTGGTAAAAACTGCATAATCGGGCCGAACTGCTACATCAGAAAATATTCCGGCATTGGCAACAACTGCCGCATTGGTCAGGCCGTTGAAATTAAAAACTCTATAATAATGAACAACTGTTTTATCAGCCATTTGAGCTATGTCGGGGATTCTGTTATTGGTGAAGGATGCAATCTTGGCGCAGGAACCATTACAGCGAATCATCGCCACGATGATGGCAGCATCCGCTCGATGGTTAAAGGAAAACTTGTTAATTCGGGGAGAAACAAATTCGGTGCTATTTTTTCTGATGGCGCCAGTACGGGCATTCACACTTCTGTTTATCCGGGAAGAAAATTATGGCCCGGAATGACAACAAAACCCGGAGATGTTATAACAAAGGATCTGGTACCAAAAGATTTTAGCTGGAAATGAAAGACTAAAATATAAGAGAGAAGAAGAACAAGCATCTTGACAATTGCTCTGAATTTTAAGATCGTTTTTTCATGAAAAATACCAGCCAAAAAAATAAAACCCGAATCGGAATACGTTTGGGATATATGAGTGTGAGCATTAATTTTGTGCTTTTCATGCTCAAGCTATTTCTTGGTTTTATGTCCCACAGCCTCGCCATCATCTCTGATGCCTTTCACACATTGTCGGATATTCTAACATCCTTTTTGGTTATAATCTCTTTCAAGGTTTCAGCCAAACCCTCGGATCCGGAGCATCCCTTTGGGCACGGTCGTGCGGAACAAATAACGGCAATCGTTATGGCAACACTACTAGGCGTTACAGCAGTGGAGTTGGCAAAAGCCGGCATAAAGCGCCTTTTGCACCCGACCCCAATTGCCGCCACCTGGCTCATTGCCGGGCTGATGGCTGTTACTGTGATCATTAAAGAATGGATGGCGCAATATACGCAAAAATATTCTGCCCGGCTCGATTCCGGCACGCTCAATGCAGACGCCTGGCATCACCATTCGGATGCGATCACAACAATTCTCGTCATCATTGCCGTTATTTTGGCCAGATATGGAATAGGCCTTTTTGATGGAATCGTGGGCATCCTCATCGGTTTTTACATTCTTTACGTCGCTTACAAAATCGTCAAAAAGCCCATCGATCAAATCATGGGGGAGCCAACGCCCCCCGGACTGACCGGCGATATTAAAAACCTTGCGGCCGGTGTGCCCGAAATTCGCAATATCCACGACATTATTTTTCACAATTACGGCAATATCCGTCTTGTCTCACTACACATTGAAGTCGATGAAAATATGGCGCTCAGCAAGGCGCATCAGATCGCAGAAGTTTTGACCGACAAACTGCAAAAGGAGCTTGACTTGTACGCCACCGTCCATGTTGATCCTATGTCGGAAAAAACATCACTTCATTACGAGATTGAAAAAAAAGTGGCTAAATTTTGTATTGCCGATAAACTCTGTCATTCATTTCACGAACTGCGAATAGTACATGGTAAGAAAGCTGTTGCGATCCACTTTGACCTGCAAATCAAAAGA
>JAACEJ010000304.1 GCA_011682565.1 Actinomycetota bacterium
TCATAAACTTTTTCGTACCAAAATATATTTTTTCTGTTTGCCGTCATATACTATTTTAAGCATTAAAGGGAAAAATGCAAGGAAAAGGTTGTTGGGGAAATGCAATGTCGATTTGGAGAGCATTTTATTAATTTATTTTCCTTGCTAAACTAGATAGATTAATATAAATTGTTTCAAATATATTTGTTATTCTCTGCCTAGGCAAATATTGTGATGATAAATGACAGCCGATACTAAAATGAGAATGAAAGCAGATACAGAGGATACAAAGATTTTTATCGATTTAAAATCCGATGTTTTACTGCGAAAGCGGCGTTTAATTCCGTTAACTTTTATTAACCTGCACAAAAGATGAACCCTGAAAAAACAATACGAATTGCTCTTGCTCAAATCAACACGACCGTCGGTGATTTGCCCGGCAATCGGGACAAGATCATTGAAAAAATGAAAAAAGCAGTTTCCCTGGGCTGTGATCTTGTCGCCTTTCCGGAGCTAAGCATCAGCGGATATCCACCCGAGGACTTGCTTTTGCGCAAACAGTTCATTCTTGATCAGAAGCAGATTTTAGATGAGATCACGTCCCGGGTTGAAGATATTGTTTGTGTGCTGGGATTTACCGATTCTTTGGATGGCAAGTTATACAACTCTGCTGTTGTCTTGCAAAACAAAACCGTACAGGCGGTTTATCATAAAATTCAGTTGCCGAATTATAGTGTTTTCGATGAGGACCGCTACTTTACTGCCGGCACAAGTCCCATAGTCGTTTCACTGAATGGTGTGAAAATCGGGTTGAGCATTTGCGAGGACATCTGGATTCAGGACAGCGTGACCGAGTCCGAAGCTTTTTGCGGGGGCGCCGAATTGCTGCTGAATATTTCCGCCTCTCCATATCATACTTTTAAAGTCCGGGAACGGTGGGAGCTGATGACAGATCGCGCGAGAAAGACGAAAAGTTTTATTGCGTATTGCAATCTCGTCGGCGGCCAGGACGAGCTGGTGTTTGACGGCAACAGTCTCATCGTCAGCCCCGGCGGTAAAGCGGTCGCCGCAGGTAAAGCTTTTGATGAGGATTTTATTACTTTTGATATTGATATTTCTCAGGTGAGGCTGTGGCGCAAGGAAAAAGAGTTTGTAAAATCGGCATCCGTTTTTTCTTGTCCTTTTGAAAAAATTGAAAATGTTCGCCTTGCCGACTCGGGGAAAAGCATAAAGTCCGTGCTTAGGTTGGTTAATATTCCAACAAACATGGCAAAAGAGGAAGAAATTTACAAAGCGCTGCTTTTGGGACTCCGGGATTATGTGCATAAAAACGGTTTTACAAAAGTCACATTTGGCTTAAGCGGCGGCGTCGACTCGGCGCTTGTTGCAACCCTGGCTGCCGATGCCCTTGGGAACAAGAATGCCATCGGCGTAACAATGCCGTCCCGTTATTCCTCATCCGGCAGCGTCGATGATTCCGTAAAATTAGCCCGAAATTTGCAAATTCAGTTGTTAACCTTGCCCATTGAAAAACCTTTTCAGGCGTACATCGACCTGTTGTCCGCTTCGTTTGCAGGTACCAGGCCGGGCATTGCCGAAGAAAATTTGCAGGCGCGAATTCGGGGAAATCTGCTCATGGCTTTGTCCAACAAATTCGGCTGGATGGTTTTGCCCACCGGCAATAAAAGCGAAGTGAGCGTCGGTTACGCGACGATTTACGGGGATATGGCTGGTGGGTTTGCGCCCCTCAAGGATGTGCAAAAAATGATGGTTTATGCGCTGTGTGAATACAGAAATAATGAGGCCGGTTTTGATTTGATCCCCCGCGCAATCCTCGAAAAAGCGCCGTCCGCCGAATTGCGCCCCGATCAGAAAGACGAAGACAGTTTGCCGCCCTATCCGCTACTTGACCGGATTCTTGAATATTATGTTGAACAGGAAATGAGTGTTCACGAAATAAGTGAAAAAGGCTTTGATGAAAAGATCGTAAAAGAAGTTGCAAGGCTTGTTGATTTGAATGAATACAAAAGACGTCAGGCAGCCCCCGGGACAAAGATCACACCGCGCGCCTTTGGCAAAGACCGGCGCATGCCCATTACCAATTTATATCGCGCACAGTAAATGTTTATCGTAATTTAGTTTTGTTTGAAATTTGTGCTGACGAGCGGACATTTATTTTTAAGTGCCAAAGGTTCGCATAGGCAGCGTTCCCTATTCTGCCTTGAAATCATTTTTCCCTTTGTTGTTTTGTCTTTTTTGTGTCATTTCGATTCTGTGTCCAATTTTCAGGCTTTTTGATATGAAAACAAAAAATCATTCTTGCTCCAGCGCTTTTTTTCTCCCCTTGGCGAATCCCATTGTGTAACGTACCAGCACCACAAACACAAGCGGCAGCAACAGAATAAATTTCACAAAATCTTTAAAGCTCTTACGTAACAGTCGGTTGCCGATTGCGGCAATTCTTGCAAACGGCAGCAGAGGAATCAGAATCGGGTATTTGACAAAAATCTTGCCCTTTAAATTATATTTGTGCCTGTTAATCGCAGCCCCGTAACCCAGTTCGTATTGATTGCGCATGATCTTTTTGAGATTTGTCCTGTTGCGATGCCAGATAACCGCTTTGGGTTGATGAAAAAGCGGTTCGCCTTTTTCGCGAATAAGCCGGCAATAAAGACTGTCGCTGCCCTTTACCTGATCAATAAAAAGGCCATAATTTGCAAAGATATTTTTCTCAAAGGAAACATTGCACGTACCGAAATGGCTAATGTCTGTTGTTTCGTGTGGCGTAATCAGATCGCTGAATTCCAGCAGATAATCCAACGTACCGAATATATTTTTCGGCGTGCCGTTGCGCACCATTCCGCCGATAACAGGGTAGCCGCGTTTATGCGAATCCACCAACTGTTGCAGCCAGTTTTTGTCGATAATGCAATCCGTATCTGTAAACGCCAGGAATTTCCCCCGCGCTTTTTTAATTGCGGCATTACGCGCAGTACCGGGAAAAGCGCGCTGCCCGAGTTCAATAACGTGCACATCCGGGAACCGCTGCCGTACTAATTCCGCCGTATCATCCCCGCTGGACTCGACAATAATGATTTCATAACGGAAATCCGTTTCCTGTTTCGTTACGGAATCCAAAGCATCGAAAATGACGTGTTTTTGTTTGTAGGATGGAATGATGACTGAAGCGGTTATGTCTGTGTTTTGGGGCATTGCATGTCCTGTAAAAATCACAAGTGTTCAGGTTTTCATTATTAGAATATCGTCTTTATATACATTCGCGAGAAGGTGGTTGCGCATAAAAATATCTCTCCCTATTGCCGGAAAAAATAACTTGAAAAATACTATTAAATAAAGTATATTTCGTCGTTTAAAAATTAGCGCCTATAGCTCAATCAGGCAGAGCAACTGACTCTTAATCAGTAGGTTCGGGGTTCGATTCCCTGTGGGCGCACAAGTTTTAAACATTAAAGGCTCACTATTAGTGAGCCTTTTTAGCTTATGGAAAGGGAATTGAATAGGAATATTTGCATTCCTTCATAAATCAAAAATCGTAAATCCTTGTTCGTAAATCAATTTTTTAAATGACTAGGCTGATAGCACAGCAGACTCTCTTTGAACTAGCTGATAAAAAAAGACTTATTCTACAGCCAATGCGCAAAATCCTAATGTTTGAAATTTATGTCAGCTAAACAGTGATTTGCTGCTTTAACCGCCTAGTCATTTTTTTTAATTATGCCATCCTGAAAGTCTTTTTCACAAACGCCACATTCTTCCTTGTGTCCTCAATAAATTTTCCCTTGCGGCCGCTCGTTTCAAGAACAAGCCACTTGTTATAGCCAATCTCGGCAAAAGCTTCAGCGCATTTTTCCATATTCACCTGCCCCTTGGGGCTGCCGAGGATTTTTGTTTTCCAGTCTTTAAGATGTACTTCACAAATACGGTCATTGCCGAGCAGGCGAATTTCATTGGCAACATCATAGCCATTGCCGGTCGAGTTGCCGACATCATAATAAACCTGCGCTATTTTTGAGCCGATCCGGTCAATGATGTCGAGATTCTGTTTGGCGGTCAGTGTGTTTTCAAGTCCCAGGGCAACACCTGCATCTTCCGCTCGGGGAACGATCTGTCGTAGAGCGGCAACGACGCGTTCCACTCGTTGGTCATCGAGTTCATACGAAGAAAAATTGCCGTCTTTTAAATTTCGATATTTGCCGGCGGAATCTTTGCGGCGCAGATCGCCATTTCCGAAAAAGGCGATGAGAATATTCTTCGCGCCAAGTGCTTTGGCCGCTTCTATGGCATCGATGACATAAACTGCCGATTGCGGCTCGGTTGCGAGAGGTATCTTGTTCAAAATGCCGCCGGCCGCAACGGAATGAAATATAATATTGTATCTTTTCCCCATTTCAATGTATTTTTGCCGTACTGCTTTTTCCCGCAGGGGGATATTGTCCGGGTTCGTTCCAACGCTGACCTGAATACCGTCGAGATGTGCTTTTTGTGCTTTGGGGATAATATTTGGGTTTGCTGCTCCGCCGAGATTCCAGTCGCACATACCCACGCCAACGGCGCCGGTTTCTGCCAACGCGAAAAGATTGTTTGTTTTTGCGCCGGTGAGCGTCACAGCGAACACTCCGGCGCTAACGGTTTTGATGAAATGACGTCGGGTTGCCGACATGGTTTACCTCCAACATTAAATTACCAGACATCAAAGGTCTTCAAGACCTTTGATGTCTTTTTCATAAATAATTAGATTCCTCGATGCAGCGAATCTCCGGCTTTTTGCTTAATTGTCGGTAAAAGCTTTATCAAACGCCCCCGCCGGTGTCTCGTAATTATAAGCCTCGAGGAATTGCACGGAATCAGCAGCGCCGAACTCGCGGTCCATGCCGGCATCTTCCCATTCCACGGACAGGGGGCCGCTGTAGCCGATTTGATTCAGGGTTCGAATAATGGCTTCAAAGTCAACATCTCCGCGGCCGAGGGAACGAAAGTCCCAACCGCGTCCCGGCTCGCCAAAATTTAAATGTGATCCGAGGATACCGGTTGTGCCGTCCAGTGTCACAGCGCAATCTTTCATGTGACAATGGAAAATGCGGTCGCCAAACTCTTCAAGAAATTTGACCGGGTCGATTCCCTGCCAAACCAGGTGGCTTGGATCGAAATTAAAGCCAAACGCTTTGTGATGTCCGACTGCTTCCAGAGCGCGCCGTGTGGTTACAATATCAAAAGCAATTTCTGTGGGATGTACTTCCAGCGCAAATTTGACACTGTTTT
>JAACEJ010000305.1 GCA_011682565.1 Actinomycetota bacterium
CGGGTTGCCTTTATTTTCTTCCATACTGTATTGAGTGAGAGAAAACACGATAAATTTTCCATCGGGCGATAAAGCGACATCGCCGATTCGTTTCATTGCCCACATATCGTCGACTGTCATTGCACGTTTCTGTGCCAAAGAAAGTGAAGCG
Organism: Actinomycetota bacterium; assembly: GCA_011682565.1. Taxonomy (GTDB): domain Bacteria; phylum Zhuqueibacterota; class Zhuqueibacteria; order Residuimicrobiales; family Krinioviventaceae; genus Hydrothermomicrobium. The sequence continues at coordinate 152 of JAACEJ010000305.1, forward strand.
AGCAGTAAAACGAAAAGAAAACTTGCAACTGTTTTTCGCATGTTTTTACCTGCCAATTTTATTAATATCCGGCATTTAATAAATCTACTAGTAATTTAAGCCTACATTCTCCCGCGCTTTTTCAAGATAAGGCTTTGCCACTGCCCGCGTCTTTTCGGCTCCCATTTTCATGACATCATAAACATAATCACGATCATTCAGCAGCTTTTCTCTTTTCTCGCGATAAGGCTCAAAATAGTCCCAGATGACATTGATTAATTCCTTCTTAGCATCGCTGTATTTCAGTCCGGGTTTCAAATACCTGTCACGCAGTTCTGCTTTTCCTTCCTTGTCCAAAAACAGGGAATAGATAGCAAACAGATTACACTTGTCCGGGTCTTTCGGTTCTTCGATGGGTGTGGTATCAGTAACGATGGACATTGCCCGTTTCTTGAGTTCCTTACGGGAGCTGAAAATATCGATGGTGTTGCCGTAAGATTTTGACATCTTTTGTCCGTCGATGCCGGGTACCAGAGCGACATTTTTAGGAATTTCCGGCTCCGGCACAACAAATGTTTCGCCATACGTCTGATTAAATTTTATGGCAATATCCCGCGTCATTTCCAGGTGCTGTTTCTGATCTTTTCCGACCGGCACTCTTTCTGCGCCGTAGAGCAGAATATCGGCAGCCATGAGCACCGGATAGGCAAACAGGCCGTGATTGGGTGCAATGCCTTTATCCTTTTTATCTTTGTAAGAATGCGCTCTTTCAAGTAATCCCATCGGTGTTACGTTGGCAAGCAGCCATGTTAATTCCGTGACTTCAGGGATATCGGACTGGACATAAAAATAAGATTTTTCAGGATCAATGCCAAGCGCCAGAAAATCGCACAGCGCTTCAAAAGTTTGCAAACGCAATTTTTCCGCATCAAAAACGGTTGTGAGTGCATGGTAATTGACGATAAAACAAAACAACTCGTGTTTTTCCTGATACTCGATCATCCTTTTCATCATCGCAAAATAATTTCCCAAATGCAGGGAACCGGAAGGCTGTATGCCGGATAGAATTCGCACTGTTTTTTTTCCTTTTATTTTAATAGTTTGTGAATGAATCGTTTTACTTTGAATAATAAAAATACGAGTTATTTCTTGTTAAATCAAGACAAAATCCGCCTTCCCGGAAAAGCTTGCTTTTTCACAGGCAATTTGTTAGATTTGAGGTCAATTTTTAACTTTGGAATGGAGGACTCATGACATCAAAAGAACTCATTCAAATAGAAGACAAATACGGAGCGCATAACTATCATCCCCTGGATGTCGTCATTACACGCGGACAAGGCGTGTGGGTGTACGATGTGGATGGAAATAAATACCTGGATTTTCTCAGCGCTTATTCTGCGCTAAATCAGGGACATTGTCATCCACGCCTTGTTGCTGTAATGAAGGAACAGGCTGAAAAGTTAACCCTTACCTCCCGCGCTTTTCGCAACGACCAGCTTCCACTGCTCTGCCGGGAATTGTGTGAGGCAACCGGTTTTGATCGTGTTTTGCCCATGAACAGCGGCGCGGAAGCTGTGGAAACAGCGATTAAAGCGGCACGAAAATGGGGCTATAAGATTAAGGGTGTGGAAAAAGATAAAGCGGAAATAATAGTGTTTGCCAACAATTTCCATGGTCGGACAACCACCATTGTTGGTTTTTCCACAGAGGAACAATACAAAGACGGGTTCGGGCCTTTTACGCCCGGATTTAAAGTTGTCGAATATGGAAACATCGAGGCTCTTCGCCAGGCCATGACGGAAAATACAGTTGCTGTTCTTATCGAGCCGATCCAGGGAGAAGGCGGCATCATCATCCCGCCGCAGGGGTACCTTGAACAAATTCAGGATTTATGTAAAGAATATAACAGTTTATTTATTCTCGATGAAATACAGTCCGGATTGGGTCGTTGTGGCAAGTTGTTCGCTTTTCAATATGAAAATGTCCGGCCTGACGGCGTTATTATCGGAAAAGCCTTGAGCGGTGGCTTGTACCCTGTTTCCGCTTTTCTGGCAAAAGAAGAAGTGATGAACGTTTTTAATCCCGGAGACCACGGCAGCACGTTTGGCGGCAATCCGCTTGGAAGCGCCATTGCCCGGGAAGCCCTGAAAATTCTTGTGGAAGAAGACCTGCCGCAGCGCGCTTATGAAATGGGTCAATACTTTGTTGAAAGACTGAAAACGATCGACAGCGATCATATCAAAGAGGTGCGCGGAAAGGGTTTGCTCATTGGTCTTGAACTCCTTCCCGAGGCCGGCGGTGCCCGGCGTTTTTGCGAAGCGCTGGAAAAAGAAGGCCTGTTGTGCAAGGAAACACACGACACCGTGATCCGTTTCGCCCCGCCGTTGGTGATCAGTAAAGAAGATTTGGATTGGGCTTTTGAAAAGATTAAACAAATTATGGAAACGCTGTAAATCTTGGAGTGGACGCGGATCATATTCATAAATTAAGGTGCTTTCATTATGGACAGACGAAATTTCATAAAGCTCGCCACCGCAGCGCTTCCCGCTAGCGCTGCAACACCGGCATTTAGTCAATCGAAAAAAGAACAGCGCGGCAGTCAGCGCCTTTCCGTTTTACAATTAAAAACGTGGGAAAAATCTGCTTACGGGATGTTTATTCATTTCGGCATGAGTACTTTTGTCGGCAATGAGCTACCGGATGGTAACGCACCATCTACAACCTACGCACCGGATAAACTCGATGTCGATCAGTGGGTTTCCGTAGCGCGCGATGCCGGAATGAAATACGCGGTGCTCACCACAAAGCATGTTGCCGGACATTGTCTGTGGCCGACGCAGCACACGGATTACAACGTTTCCACCAGTTCAAACAAAACCGATGTTGTTGAAGCCTTTGTGCGCGCGTGTGACAAGCACGGTATCAAACCCGGATTTTATTATTGCTCGTGGGACAATCATAATCGTTTCGGCAGCAAAACACCGTCCGACGGCGGCTGGAAAGAAATGAACGGTTTTCCGGCGCGCCAGGATGTGGATATGCCGCCGTACACAACGTCGCTGTACCAGAACTTTCAGACAGCGCAGATTGAAGAACTGTTAAAAAACTATGGACCGATATTTGAGATGTGGATAGATATTCCCGGTATGCTGGGACGAGGCTATCGTACTTTTTTATATAACCACATTGCCGAATTGCAGCCGGATATTTACATCATGATGAACAGCGGCATTGGCGATGGGACAAATTATAATATCGGTTATGCCTGGCCATCGGATTTGATGGCCATCGAGCGGGATCGTCCGCCGGTAGCGGGACATAATCCGTGGCGGGAAATTGAAAACAAAACTTTCTATCTTCCGGCGGAACACTGTGATCCTATCGGTAAGGAATGGTTTTATGTCCCGGGCGATGTGCCGCGCCCGGATAACGAATTGGCCGAACAGTTTAATCAATGCCGTGAGCGCAGTGTTAATTTTTTGTTGGATGTTCCGCCGGACAAACACGGCCTGCTGCCCAAAGAATCTGTAGCTGCTTTGATGCGGCTGCGAAAAAATGTGGGAATATAGGAACAGCGGTAAGGAATGTCAATGCAATAATCTTCTTGCCCCAAGATAAAGCCTGTTATACGGCGCTTTACTCAAATGCGACAGCGCAACGCCCTTACTGACTGAAGCGTGCAGGAACATTCCGTCGGCAATAAAAATCCCAACATGCGTCGGGGTCAGGCTTCTTCCGTCGCCAAAAAAAACGAGATCACCCATCTCTAATTCATCAACGGAAACCGGTTTCCCTTTTTTATATAAAAGTCGTGTGCTGTGCGGCAAATTCATATTCAACGCCCGGCTGTAAATTGTTTTGACCAAGCCGGAGCAGTCCGTTCCCTTTGGCGAGGCACCTCCCCAAACATAAGGCGCACCCCAAAATCTTTGCACTTCCTTGCGGAATTTTTCGTACGATTTTTCACTCAGGGGAATGCGGTTTTTTACAGCGGGCTCATTTTTTTGCGGTTCTGTTTTTCTTTTTTCGCCAGGTCTTCGCTCGACCGGTTTTCCTGCTGTCTCTCCTTCATAATTGGTCACCCACTTTGGCGCACATGCGGAAAAGAGGATCAACACCCCAAAAAAGAAAATGTCGGAAATTCTATATAATCGTTTCATGAAAAACTCCTGTTCAATTATATCAAAATAACGTTCAAAAGATTAAGTTTCAAGGAAAAACATTAACTGCATTTTTTGCTTGACTTTATGCTGGTTCGGATTAAATTTATAAAGATTATTGCTGAATGAGTTCATTATGAATATTGTCGATTGACTCAATGAAGAAAAATGAATAAATTTAACTTTTATCTGCGTGTATCTGCGAAGATCAGTGTCCAAAAACAAAGAGACTGAACCAGGACGATTTGCTGGCTGCAATAAAACGTTTTTGATTAAAGCTGGAGTTCAGTAATGTTAAAATTACCCCTGGAACTTTATCACAAATTGTATCTAAAAGCATCGCGTTCAGGCAAGAGTCTGAATAAATGGGTTGTTGATAATTTGAAAAAAATTGCCTGATATTAATGAAAGACTATCACATCAACATATTTTTTAGCGACGAGGATGGAGGCTATATTGCCGACATTCCGGACTTAAGTTATTGCTCTGCTTTTGGGCAAACTCCGGAGGAAGCTCTTTCGCAGGTTCTAAAGGCAAAGGATGCATGGATTGAAGCAGCGCGTTCCAATGGAAAACCTGTGCCGGAGCCACATTATCGCCCGGTCGTTTACCAGGTTGCCTGAATACCGGGAATGAGGAAAATGAGTTCAGAGATGAATCTGATGGGTAGAGAGAGATTCACAGTTAACAAATAGTTGACATTCTTGAAAAACATGTTATATTAAATATTAACAGCATTGCAGAGGGGACTTTATCGTTCCTTATCTTCAATTTAAGCGGCTCCTCTCCAGGTATTAATTGTGTGGGTATAATTAAAAATGAAAGATTTCTATGTACTCATTAGAAATACAACTTGTCGAGGATTTTAAAAATATTGTATTACCTTTGGAGCACCCTTTTAGAATAATCGAATTAGCAGATGAATTTAATTATTTGAACGGCAGAGTCGATGTCATCGCC
>JAACEJ010000306.1 GCA_011682565.1 Actinomycetota bacterium
ACGGCGATTATATCTGGTTTGGTACGGCAAATGGCCTGACCCGATTTTTCTGGAATTCGCCGTACCGTGTCGATTAATTTGTTCTTTGAAAAGAGACAATTTTGAAATATCCTGATGCAGTTAATTATCTTTTCGGCCTGCAAAAATTCGGCTGGAAATTAGGTCTGGATCGCATGCAGCGCCTTTTAACGGAATTGGGGCACCCGGAACGTTCCGCCCGCATTGTACACATTGCCGGAACAAACGGCAAAGGCTCTGTCGCGGCAATGATCAGCTCGATTCTTTTGCACGCAGGATACCGTACAGGGCTGTACACTTCTCCGCATCTCGTAGATGTCCGTGAACGCATTCAGGTCGATGGTCAAATGATTTCACCGGTCGAGTTCGCCGAAATCACCACACAACTTGAACCGTATATTAAAAAACTCGAGTGTACGTTTTTTGAAGCCATGACCGCTCTCGCATTAACATATTTTGCCAAACGGAACGTAAAAGTTGCTGTCCTCGAAGTTGGCCTTGGCGGCCGGCTGGATGCGACGAATGTGGTCTCTCCCGATCTGTGCGTAATCACGTCCATCAGTCCTGATCATATCGAGCACCTGGGTTCTTCTTTGCAACAAATTGCGGGCGAAAAAGCGGGCATTCTCAAAGCAGGCGTTCCATGCGTTATGGGGGCAATGCCATCCGGGGCGGAAGACAGCATCAAAAAACATGCGGCCAATATTGGTTCCCCACTTGTAAAAGCCGGGGATCATTGTAAGGTATCGCTACAAGCGGAGACTATTTACGGGTCGAAATTTCATCTGAAAATTGATCACTTTTATAATGATCAAATTGAAATCCCCCTTCCCGGAAAACACCAGATAGAAAACGCCGGAATCGCCGCGACAGGTTGCTTTGTTCTTTCACAAAAAGGTGTGCAAATTTCACAACAGGCTTTAAAAGTTGGTTGTAAAAATGTGAACTGGCCTGCCAGATTACAAGTCGTTTCAAAATCTCCATTTGTGGTTGTTGATGTAGCCCATAATTTGGATTCGATGAACAGGCTTGTTGACTCTTTAACGACTTTTTTTCCGAATGCTAAAATTGTTTTTGTTTTTGGATTGCTGAAAGATAAAAATTATAAAGAGATTACAAAATTAATTACCCCTCTGGCTGAAAAATCTTTTATAGTTCAGGCTAAAACATCCAGAGCACTCGATAAAGAAAAAATTGCACAAGAATTTGCAGCGAGTGGATCGACCGTTTCGACGGAAGATTCTGTTGGCCAGGGTGTAAAAAAAGCTTTGGCGGCATATCGGGACAATTCCGTTATTTGCGTGACCGGTTCTCACTATGTTGTCGGCGAAGCATGGGATGAAATAAAATACTTGACAGGTACAGATAATATGTTTAACTTATCAACAATTGAATGATTTTTCTGCGCACCTCAACAATCAAAACATGCCAATTCATTCTTCATAAAACGTCCTGTTCTAAAGACAATTGAAATCAACCAATTCAAACTTGGCATCCGGTTCTTTGGCGTTTCTTTCTCATACAGGGAAAAAATGTGGCAAGTGTTGATCTAATTGATGTTTCCAAAGTTTTTGATAAAGGCGTTGTTGCTGTTGATTCTGTAAATATTTCAGTAGTGGACAAAGAGTTTGTTGTTCTTGTAGGTCCCTCGGGTTGCGGCAAATCAACAATTTTGCGAATGATTGCCGGGCTGGAAGATGCAAGTTCCGGTGAGATAAAAATTGACGACAAAACTGTCAATGAAGTGCCGCCAAAAGACCGTGATATTGCGATGGTATTCCAGAATTATGCGCTTTACCCGCACATGACAGTATACCAAAACATGGCCTTTGGGTTAAAATTAAGAAAATACCCCAAAAAAGAAATTGAACAGCGCGTCGATGAAGCGGCAGAGATTTTAGATATTGCAAATTTGCTGGGGCGTAAGCCAAAAGCACTGTCCGGCGGGCAAAGGCAGCGTGTTGCTGTGGGACGAGCCATTGTGCGCAAGCCTAAGGTTTTTCTGTTTGATGAACCGCTTTCCAATCTCGACGCCAAATTTCGTGTACAAATGCGAACGGAAATTTCCCGGCTGCATACGAAATTAGGAACAACAATGATTTATGTAACCCATGATCAGATCGAAGCCATGACAATGGGTAACAGAATTGTCGTTCTCCGTGACGGTAAGGTACAGCAAATAGATTCGCCGCTTAATTTATATAATTACCCGTCGAACCAATTTGTTGCCGGTTTTATCGGCAGCCCTGCGATGAATTTCTTTGAAGGTGAAATCGTCGACCAGGATGGAATGTGGTTCGGGAATGACAATCTAAAACTTCAGGTTTCACAAGAACATTTACCCTGCTTAAAAAATTTTAAAAGTACAAAAGTAATCCTCGGCATCCGTCCCGAAGATTTACTGGCAAACGAAACGATAAATAAAGAGCAGAATGTTTCGCAAGCAACTTGCAAAGTTGAAATTGTTGAGCCAATGGGGAATGAGATATTTTTATATTTAAGTGCCGGACAACATTCAATGACAGCGCGTGTAAAACCTGATGTGCAGCCTGCTGTAAATTCGGATTGTAAAATTGGATTCAGGATGGATAAAGCCCATTATTTTAATGTTAAAACACGGGAAAATATCTGCTAAAGAAAAATATTTTTCCGAACTTTGGTCGATTTCCTGTACAATTTATTAAATCTTGCTCATTTAACAAGGGATCACAACATTCGTTTTTCTTTCTTTTAATGATAAAAACCTTCCAACAATTAATCTGAAAATTGCGATTGTATAACTGCAAATATTTATAATATATTAAAAGGGTAACTATTCAGGCCTGTCATTCCGGCATTCAGTTTCGCTCCAGTCGGATGACTTGTCAATCTGACAGGTTACGCAAAGTTAACACTAAACAAATTTAAAAAGAGGATTTATGGATATTACTGAATTAAAAGGTTTGAAAATTGCCGAACTGAACAAGTTGGCGCAAAAGTTGAGTGTGCCTGGAATTACAGGATTAAGAAAGGCCGAACTCATTTTTAAAATACTGGAAGAACAAACAAAGAAAGAAGGTCTGATCTTTGCCGAAGGTGTTTTAGAAGTACTACCCGATGGCTACGGGTTTCTTCGCTCTCCGGATTTTAATTACCTGCCGGGTCCTGACGATATTTACGTTTCCCCATCGCAGATCAAACGGTTTGGTCTCAGAACCGGAGACACCGTATCCGGTCAAATACGTCCGCCCAAGGAAAATGAACGATTTTTTGCTTTACTCAAGGTGGAAGCGGTGAACTATGAGAATCCGGAAGAAGCAAAAACCAAGATTCTTTTTGATAATTTAACACCACTTTACCCCGACAGCCGGATTAATTTGGAGACAAACAGCAAAGATTATTCCATGCGAATCATGAACCTGTTGACGCCCATCGGTAAAGGGCAGCGTGGACTCATCGTCGCACAGCCGAAAACCGGAAAAACGACGTTGCTGAAACAAATCGCCAACAGTATTTCTGAAAATCATCCGGAAGTAAAAATGATCGTCTTGCTGATCGATGAACGGCCTGAGGAAGTGACGGACATGCAGAGATCGGTCAAGGCAGAAGTCGTTTCATCGACGTTTGATGAACCGGCAGAGCGCCACGTACAGGTTTCAGATATGGTTCTGGAAAAATCAAAACGACTGGTAGAGTATGGAAACGATGTTGTTATTCTTCTCGACAGTATCACACGCCTGGCTCGCGCGCACAATGCCGTCGTGCCGCATAGCGGCAAAATCCTTTCCGGTGGTGTGGATGCAAATGCACTTCATCGCCCCAAACGTTTCTTCGGAGCTGCCCGAAATATTGAAGAAGGCGGCAGTTTAACCATCATCGCAACCGCACTGATTGATACCGGAAGCCGCATGGATGAAGTCATTTTTGAAGAATTTAAAGGTACAGGCAACATGGAGCTTGTCCTTGATCGTCGTCTTTCGGATCGTCGGATTTTTCCATCTATCGATGTCAATCGCTCCGGTACCAGAAAAGAAGAATTGCTTCTGGAAGATCTCGAATTAAAGCGTGTATGGATTTTACGGAAATTGCTGGCAGAACTTTCAGTTGTGGAAGCGATGGAGTTTTTGCAGGGGAAAATGCATGGCACTCGTTCCAACAAGTCCTTTTTGGATTCCATGAACACCTGATCTTTCCGGACTTGAAAACAAGGGGCGGGCAGCCCCTTGTTCTAATATTCTTTCCTGTTCAGGTTTTGTATTTTGTCAATACTCTCCTGCGTACCCATCACCAGGATAGAATCACCAAACTTAAATTTATAATCAGGCGTTGTGGGGATGATTTTATGTTTTTCCTTCTTATCTTCATCATAACTCTGTTTAATGAGCACGACTTCAATACCAAAACGACTGCGCAGATTCAGTTCACGTAAGGATTTCTTCACAAGCTCGCCCGGAATTTCTATTTCGGAAAGAATATGCCCATCCATAAGTTCAACGCGCTTAAACTTTTCCATAGACCCGACGTAGCTGGAAACTGAAGTCACCATATCCCGCTTGAAAATTTCCCGATTATATGCCTCGATTACATCATTTTTGTAAACTGTGCCAAATATTTCTTTTTTATTTTCTTCATTTACGATCGGTAATTCATCAATATTTAATTCACCAAAAGCTTTTATGACGATGTCAAGTGTATCATTCGGTGTAAAATATTGATTCATTGGCCTTAAAATATCGTATGCCACAAGAATCGGGTCAAGATCATCCGATTCGTAGAAAATTTTTCGTACATCATGAACAGAGATGATACCCAGCAAATGATCATCCTTGTCTACTACAAAAAAATTCGGATGAGGGCTTCTCACGGTCAAGTCCATCAGCGTGCGAAAGGGCGTGTCTGCGTAAACTTTTTCATATTCCGATTTCATCACTTTGGACACCCGTAATGAACGCAGGACATTGATTTCCTTGCCCTGGAAGAGGTCGATACCCCGCCGGGTTAATTTAAGCGTATAAATAGAATCTCTCTTTAGTCGTGATGTGATCAGGACGCTGATAATACAGGCAATCATCAATGGAAGAATAATGCGGTAATTATCAGTCAATTCAAAAATAATTAAAATTGACGTGATGGGTGCGTGCATGGCGCCGGCAGCCACAGCCCCCATTCCCACTAACGCATAAGCTCCCGACGTGGCGGTGTGCGCCGGAACGAGGAGATGAACGATTTTGCCGACAAAGCCACCCAAGCT
>JAACEJ010000307.1 GCA_011682565.1 Actinomycetota bacterium
ATTGAAGCGCTATTTCAAATAGTTTTTTCGAATTTTCCATGACGGTAATTTAAGCAATATGTGGGAATTTACCCACTCAATTCGTTATAGAACCTATTTCGTTTTTAAAAAGGATTCAGGCTTAAATGGATAAAACCTTCGCTCTCATAATGGCCGGTGGCGTAGGAACCCGTTTCTGGCCAAAAAGTCGCACAAAATTACCCAAACAATATCTTAATTTAACAGGCGACGAAACAATGATCCAGGCAGCGGCACACCGGTTTCAAAGTTTGCTGCCCGACGACAGGATATTTATCGTCACTACAAAAGATCAGCAAGCTCTGGTCAACGAACAATTGCCGTGGATCAAAAAAGAAAACATTGTCTTTGAGCCGATGGGAAAAAATACGGCCCCTTGCATCGGCCTTTCCGCGATTTGCATTCAGGCCCGCGATCCTGATGCTGTCATGATCGTTGCGCCTGCCGATCACCTCATTACGAACATGGAAGAATATCAACACGTTTTAGAAAATGGTGTAGAAATCATAAGAAAAAATCCGAGTGCTCTTGTTACAATCGGCATCGAGCCGACCTACCCGGCTACCGGCTATGGTTATATCCAACGGGGTGAACCTTTGGAAAGAAACAATGGCAATGCATTTAAGGTAAAAGCCTTTGCCGAAAAGCCGAACCTCGAGGTGGCGCAACAATTCTTTTCCAGCGGAGAATTTCTGTGGAACAGCGGGACATTTCTCTGGCGCGCAGACACAATTTTAAGTGAGTTGGACGAATTGATGCCCGATCTTTACGACAGCCTTTTGAAAATAAAATCGGTACTCAACAAACCTGAACTTCACAAGGTAACCGAAATTGTCTATAAAGAAATTTTCAGCGAATCCATAGACTATGGTGTGATGGAACAGGCGAGCAACGTCATCGTTCTGGAAGGAACTTTCGGCTGGAGCGATCTGGGAAGTTGGCAGGAAGTTTACAAACTGGCTCCAAAAAATAAAGACGGCAACGTCATTTTGGGGAAACCGATTTTAAAAAATGTAACAAACAGTTACATTGAAACGAGCGATCGGGTTGTGGCAATATTGGGTGTCGACAATCTGATTGTGGTTGATACGCCGGATGCGCTCTTGATATGTGACCGTAAACATTCACAGGATGTTAAATGGGTGGTCGAAAAGCTAAAACACAGCAAGCAAAAAACAATACTCTGATTTACGGCATGCCCGAATCCGAAGCGCTGCAGGCATTTGAAACTCTGGCGCAAACTTTGGGTGTAAAAGTACGGTACGAAAAAGGAGATTTTAAAAGTGCCCTCTGTCGTGTAGAAGATGAAAATTTAATTATTATCCAAAAAGATATTCCCGCTGACAAAAAAATCCGGGTTTTTGCACAAGAGTTTTCAAAATTCGATCTGGAAAATCTTTATGTCGTCCCGGCGTTAAGGAAAATCCTGCAAAACACAACAAGCTCTGAGGAGGTAACGTAAATGCAAGGAAGCGAATTGCAAAAATACTTTCACGAACCGCTTTTCATTGCTGATATAAAGGCAACAACGAAAAACGATGCTATAGAGGAATTGTTAAATTTATTTCTGGAAACAAAGCATATTCGCAATCGTCAGATTGTTTTGGAAATGCTCCATACGAGGGAAACCCTGGGCAGCACAGGAATCGGCAAAGGCGTTGCGATTCCACACGGCAGGACCACTGCCGCTTCAGACGTTCTTATCGCCTTTGGTAAATCAGAAGCCGGAATCGACTTTGATGCAATCGATGGAAAACCGGTTCATCTGTTTTTCATGGTTATTGCTCCCCCGCACGACGAAGATAATGTTTACCTGCCCATACTGGGGTCTCTTGTCACAACTTTGAATATAAAAAAGAACCGAGATAAATTAAAAAAGGTAGAAACTTTTAAAGAGTTTTTATCTGTCATCACCGGAGAGTAAGAAATGCTTAAAAAAGATTTGGAAATGCTGGTTGCCTTGCAAGACCTTGATTTGATGATTGAAGAAGCTGATGATGTGGAAAAGTTGGGATTTAATATCACCGGATGCAGCGAACTCAAAAATGCACGCGAGGAACTGGCGGGACGTTTAAGCAAGCCATTGCTTTTTCGCTATGAACGTTTACGATCAAAGCTAAAAAGAGCTATCGTTCCTGTAAAAAATGATATTTGTTTAGGATGTTTTTTACGACAACCCACGTCAATCGGGACGAAGGGACGTGAGGATGATGAGATATTTACGTGTGAAAATTGCGGACGGATGTTATACTGGATCGACTGATGGAATCAAAAAAAGGCCGCTTTCAATAGCAGCCTTTTCTTTGATCTTTTATTATATGATTCCAAATTTCTTTCCAAGCCTGGCAAACATATCCAGAACCTTGTCGAGTTCTTCATCCGTATGCGTAGCCATATAACTTGTGCGCAATAATGCCGAGCCGGGTGGAACGCCGGGACTGACGACCGGGTTACAGAAAATACCGTTCTCAAACAATAATCGCCAAAAGCTAAACGTTTTGTCATCATCGCCGATGATAATCGGAATAATAGGCGTTTCGGACAAACCCGTATTAAATCCCAATTGCGTAAAGCCCTCTTTCATCTTGCGATAATTAGCCCACAATTTTTCTCTTCTTTCAGGCTCCTTGACCAGAATATCCAATGTAGTGATCACTGCAGCAACAGCGGACGGCGGAGGACTGGCCGAAAAAATAAGCGCTCGTGAATTATGTTTAATGTGATGAATGACCTCTTTTGAACCGGCAATAAAACCACCGAGCGACGCAAATGATTTGCTAAATGTTCCCATAACCAAATCAACTTTATCCTCCAAACCAAAGTGCTCTGCTGTGCCGCGTCCATGCGCACCTAAAACACCCACCGAATGAGCGTCATCGATCATCACACGAGCGCCGTGTTTTTCCGCTATTTTCACCAGATCCGGCAGATTAACGATATCTCCGCCCATGCTAAAAACACCATCGCTGACAACGAGAATGCCGCCCTCATTCTTATTGAGTTCCAGGACTTTGTCCAAATCCTCCATGTCGTTGTGGCGGTATTTGAATGCCTTGCCAAACGCAAGCCGCGTACCATCGACGATGCTGGCGTGGTTTTCTGCGTCACCAACAACAAGGTCTTTGCGCCCAACAATTGTCGAAATCGTCCCCTGGTTTGTTTGAAAACCGGTTGAGAAAATCAAGACGGCTTCCATCTGCATAAAATCAGCAAGCCGATCTTCCAGTTCTTCATGCAAAGAAAGCGTTCCGTTCAAAAATCTTGATCCGGTGCAACTTGAACCGAATTTATCAATAGCATCAATCATCGCTTCTTTTACACGCTTATCCTGGGTGAGACCCAAATAGTTGTTTGAGCCGATCATGATCATTTCTTTACCATCGATATAAACGGTCGTATCCGCGCCCGATTCAATGGCTTTGAAATAAGGGTACCATCCTTCATCAATGGCCTGTTTTGCTCTTGCCGAAACACCGCTGGAACATTTACTGAACAGGTCTACCAATTTTTCCTCCCGATTCAAGTGATCAGATGAATATAAAAAAGGCGGCCTTTGAAACGGAACTCTTGCCGCACGGTTTAAAACATTTCGTTAAAATTTTTGAAATATATTCATTTATCTTATTTTTGTCAAGCTTTAACTGGAAATTGAGCAAAGAATGTTTTTTACTTGTTTAAAATCTGTATTTTGCTTATTGTATTTTGAAATCGTTTCTAAATCAAATTCCTTTTGGGAGGATTTTTTGTTGAAAGCACTCGTTACCGGAAGCAATGGGTTTATTGGTTCAACACTTGTGGAAAAGCTGTTGCAAGAAAACTATCGTGTCAAATGTTTTGTTCGAAAAACAAGCAATCTGCGCTGGCTGCAAAATATGGATATTGATCTGGTTTACGGAGAGCTGACAAACCCGGAATCGCTTGTCAATGCTGTCAGCAACGTTGATCTTGTCTTTCATCTGGCAGGTACAACAAAAGCGAAAAGCAGAGCAGGTTATATTGTCGGCAACTACCAATCGACAATAAATCTTTTAGACGCCTGCAAAAAATATGGCTCAGATCAACAGAAAATAGTTTACGTTTCCAGCCAGGCAGCAGGGGGGCCGAGCGACGATGGAAAGCCCATGACGGAAAAATCAATGCCGCACCCTGTTTCCATTTATGGTATGTCAAAATTGGAGGCGGAGAAAGCTGTCTTTATTTTCGGCAAAAATCGTCCCGTCACTGTCATTCGCCCCCCTTCGGTTTATGGACCCAAAGACCGCGATGTGCTTGCAATGTTCAAAAGCATCAACCGCGGTATTTTGCCCGTTTTTGGAAAAGGTAAGCAAAAGCTAAGCATGGTACATGTTCATGATCTTGTTGACGGGATTATTCTCGCAGCCGAATCTTTGCGCGCAAACGGACAATTATATTATATTTCCGGTGATGAAAATTATGAATGGAAAACAATCGGCAAAATTATGGCGCAAGCGCTCAACAAACATCCTCTTACCCTTCCCATTCCGCCATGGATCGTTAACATGGTTTCCTATGGCAGCATTTTTCTTTCCAAATTAAGCGGAAAACCTGCACTGCTCAACCGCGACAAAGTTGCAGAAATGAAACAACCCTCGTGGTTATGCAGCAATGCCCTGGCAAAAAAGGAATTGGGATTTCAGCCAAAATTTAGTTTGCTGGAAGGATTTTCCATGACTGCCGAGTGGTATAAAAAGATGGGGTGGTTGTAAACTGCTTAATAAAGAAATTGCAAAATAATAATTAAAACAGTATCTTTTTAAAAAGAGAGTGGATTATTTAAAAGCCAAAAACAACATGAGACCTTCCGTAAGATTATATCTTGGTGATAAAAACATTTTTAGATGCACATCTATCATCTCAGGAAGAAACAATATTCGGTGGTTTTTTAGAACTGCTGGCAATTTTTGTAAACTATCAAGTTTATTCAGGGCGAAAATCTGCTGCTGAAGGTATAGATTTGGAGTTCGACAAAGACGGAGTAACCTTTATCGTCTCCATCAAATCCGGGCCCAATTGGGGCAATAGCCGACAAATCGCCAAAATGAAAGACGATTTTAAAAAAGCACAAAAAATTTTACGTACAAGCAATTCAAAACTTCACATTGTCGCAGTTAATGGCTGTTGCTATGGTCGGGATAACAACCCGGATAAAGGTGATTACTATAAATATTGCGGACAGCGATTTT
>JAACEJ010000308.1 GCA_011682565.1 Actinomycetota bacterium
TGTGGAACACAATTCCGGCAAGAGCGTTTATTATAAAATTGCAGCATTTATTTAAGGAATACATGTCAAAAACAAAAGTGTTAAAACTTTACTTGATTTTTAATACTATATTTACTATGGTTCTGAATTGCATATTTTTAACTTTATCCTGGAGATTATTATGAGAAAGACGGTTTTTTTAATTTTTCTTGTCATGGTTGTTTTTTTTGAAACTTCTTCCTCACGCGCTCAATTTTTTGGCAAGAATAAAGTCCAATATTCCAATTTTAAATGGCAGTATTTGCAATCGGAACATTTTGATATATATTTTACCAAAGGTGGAAAAGGTCTCGCATCATTTGTGGCAAAAATTGGAGAAGACAGTTATCAGTCATTGCGCAAAGATTTTCGATACGATCTCGAAGAGCGAATTAAAATCATCGTTTACAACAGTCACAATGATTTCGGGCAGACGAATGTCGATCTTAGTCCTCCGGAAGAATCCGTTGGCGGCTTTACTGAATTTTTTAAAAACAGGGTTGTTATTCCGTATGAAGGAGAATGGGAGAAATTTCGTCACGTTATTCACCATGAATTAACACACGCGGTGATGATGCAAATGGTCTATGGCGCCGGACCGCAATCGATTATTCGTGGATTAACTCAGATTCAGTTGCCGCTCTGGTTTGTCGAAGGACTGGCGGAATATGAGAGCCTAGGCTGGAATATCGAAAGCGATATGTTTATGCGTGATGCAACACTGAACGGTTATTTGCCTCCGATTCCTTTTTTGGGCGGGTTTTTGGCTTACAAAGGCGGGCAGTCTGTTTTGTATTATATAGCCGAACGATACGGTGATGAAAAGATTGGCGAGTTATTAGGCAAAACAAAAATCAATAAAAGCCTGGACAGAGGGTTAAAAAAGGCTATTGGGATTGATACGGAAGAACTGACGACGCGCTGGCATCGATATCTCAAACGTAAATATTGGCCGGATATTGCTGATCGCAAAGAGCCGGAAGAAATTGCCAAACGACTGACGGATCACAGGAAGGACAAAAGTTTCATCAATACAAGCCCGGCCATGAGTAACAAGGGCGACAAAATCGCTTTTCTCTCCGACAAGGAAGATTATTTTGACATTTATCTTGCCAGCGCTATCGACGGCCGTATTCTTAAAAAGCTGGTTCATGGACAGCGTGCCGGAAATTTGGAAGAACTCCACTGGTTGCGGGGGCCGGGAATTAGCTGGAGTCCGGACGACAAACACATCGTTTTTTCCGCAAAAAGCGGGGGCAAAGATGTTTTGCATATTGTAAATACGAAATCCGGGAAATTTGAGGAAAGCATCAGCCTCGACCTGGACGGCGTTTACAATCCCACATGGAATCCGAATGGTGATGAGATTGCCTTTACCGGGCTGAAGAATGGTCAGAGTGATCTTTTTTCGTATAACAGGAAAACGAAACAACTGCGCAAGATCACCAACGATCTTTTTAGCGATGTAGAGCCCCGATGGTCTCCGGATGGCAGCAAGCTCGTTTTTTCCAGTGACCGCGGACCCTACACAAATAGTATCCCGGCAAACTTTCAGCCGATCGATGTGGATATGAAAAATTATGACATTTATGAGATCAATAGCGACGGAACGGAACTGAAAAGAATAACGGGTTCTAAATATCTCGAGCGAACTCCAATTTATTCCCCGGACGGAAAGACGATTGCTTTTATGAGCAATCGCTCAGGGATCAGCAACATTTATCTCAGAAATCTTGAAACAGGCAAGGAGTGGCCAATCACTAATGTCCTCACCGGAGCATTTCAGCCAACCTGGGGTGGAAACGCCAATCGAATGGCTTTTGCATCATTCTACTATGCCGGTTATGATATTTATTTGATGAAGAATCCGTTGGAAATTAAACCGGACGAAATTACAGTGCAAGAAACACAATTTGTCAAAAGCCGGAAAGAACCAGAATATGCAGGTAAAGAATTGGTGGCTGACGAATCAGGTGATCAGGAAAATCAGACGTTGGACAACGAAACAAAGAAATATCGTAATTTTATTTTTGACGAATCATTTGCCGACGGCAGAATAAAAAAAGCGAACGAGAAAAATCCCTTTCTGGATTCGACCGACTATGTTTTGCCGACAGGGGAATACAAAGTTCACAAATATAAAGTAAAATTTTCGCCTGACCTCGTTTATGGAACTGTGGGCTATAATCAATTTTTCGGCACCCAGGGGTACACGACAATTATGCTGTCCGATGTTCTCGGCGACCAGCGACTGAATATCGGTCTGAATCTTTTCGGGGACTTTAGAAACGCCGACTATTCCCTGACCTATTTATACCTGCCGCATCGTCTTGACTTTGGTGCAACCGGATATCACAATGCTTATTATTTTTACTCTTCTGCCGGCTGGGTACGCGATCGCAACTATGGCGTTTCCATGTTTCTCAGCAACCCGTTTAACCGCTATCAGAGAATCAGTTATGGCTTGTCCCTGATGGGCATTAGTCGATCCTATCTGGAAATTTCAGACGATCTGGTTGATTTGTTGGTCAAATATGATATCGTTTCACCCCGTAATCTTTTTTTCCTGTTGAATAATTTAACCTATTCAAAGGACACAACAGTATGGGGATACACCGGGCCCGTCAACGGCGGCCGTTCGTCGATCGGCATCTCAGCCACTCCGGCCATTGGTAAAGACGGTATTAGTTTCACAACATTTCGCGGTGATTACAGGCGTTATTTTCGCATTAAAAAAGAATATGTCTTTGCAGTGCGCGGTGCAGGTGGTGCCAGCTTTGGCACGCATCCGGCAAAGTTTTTTCTCGGTGGTGAGTCTAATTGGATCAATTATGGCTACAGAGGAAATATACGTGCCGACCGCGTAGAAGACATTTACTTTGCCTCATTTGAAATGCCGCTTCGCGGGGCTGCTTATTACGAACTTGTGGGAACGAGATATCTGATGACCAATATAGAATTCAGGTTTCCTCTCGTGCGTCAACTCAGCCTGGGATTTCCGCTTCCTATTCAGTTGTGGAATGTGGGCGGCGCAATGTTCATGGACATGGCTATGGCCTGGGACAGAACTGGAGATAAATCTTTAAAACCTTTTGTAAAAAGAAATGCGGTCTCTTTTCGTACGCAAGATATTTTTGCCAGCATCGGTTTTGGGGCGCGGGTTAATTTAGGCTTTTTCTTACTGCGAATGGACCTTGCATGGAAAACTGATTTTTATAAAACGGAAAAATCGCCCGCAGTATTATGGTCGTTGGGCGCGGACTTTTAATTCGTGAGGAAAGCTTGAACAGAACACCATTTTTAAAAAAACTGCAAGACTCGATCGTTGTCTGTGATGGCGCCATGGGCACAATGCTTTATGCTCATGGCGTTTTTATTAATCGTTGTTTCGATGAACTTAACATTTCCAGTCCCGAGACTGTGATGGATGTGCATCGGGAATATGCGGCAGCAGGTGCGGAGATACTTGAAACGAACACTTTTGGTGCCAATTACTACAAGCTCAAACCTCACGGACTGGAAGATAAAATTCACTTGATCAACAAACGGGGTGCTGAAAATGCCCGGAAAGCCGGAGGCGACGATATCTATATTGCCGGCTCTATCGGCCCCCTGGGTGTGCAGTTGGCGCCAT
Source organism: Actinomycetota bacterium (assembly GCA_011682565.1). Lineage (GTDB taxonomy): Bacteria > Zhuqueibacterota > Zhuqueibacteria > Residuimicrobiales > Krinioviventaceae > Hydrothermomicrobium. Next base: position 3,653 of record JAACEJ010000308.1, read on the forward strand.
TGGGCAAAGTGACCAGGGAAGATGCAAAACAGGCATTCAGGGATCAAGCTGAGGGATTGATCGATGGCGGCGTCGATCTGTTCATCCTGGAAACTTTTCTGGATGTTAATCAAACTCTTGCTGCCATTGAAGCCATTAAAGAGTTATGCGACATGCCTGTCGTATCGCAAATAACGTTTGATAAAGACGGCACAACACCTTTTGGACTGAGTGTGGAAACGGTCGTACAAAAGCTGACAGATATCCGGGCCGATATTATTGGTACGAATTGCTCTGTCGGCCCGCAGCCCATGCTCGATGTTATTGAAAGAATATCAAAAGCCGGGGCCAGGTTTATCTCGGCTCAACCCAACGCCGGTAATCCGCGGGTTGTGGAGGGGCGCTATCTGTACATGTCCACGCCGGAATACCATGCCGAATTTGCGCGACGGTTCATTACCGTCGGAGCAAATATTGTCGGCGGCTGCTGTGGAACGACACCTGCACACATCAAGGCTATCGTTAATGCTGTACGGGCCATGCAGCCTCACAAAACCGCTGTTAGCATATCTCTGAAGCCAAAAAAAGAAGTAGAGGTCGATGTCATTCCGCTTGAGGAAAAATCGGCATTGGCTGCGCGGATGCAAAGGAAATTTGTCACCTCCGTTGAAGTTGTTTCGCCGCGTGGAATCAATCCGCAGGCTGTTTTGTCAGGTGTCAGAAAACTTGTTGGTTTTGGTGTCGATGCCATCAACATACCGGATGGTCCGCGCGCTTCGGCGCGAATGTCGCCGATGGCCCTGGCGCAGCTCATCGAACGTTCCATACCTGTGGAAACGATTTTGCATTATTGCTGCCGGGATCGTAATATTTTAGGAATGCAGTCCGATCTTCTCGGCGCTTATACGTTGGGACTTCGCAACATTCTGGCCATTACCGGAGACCCGCCTAAACTGGGTGATTATCCCGATGCAACGGCAGTGTTTGATGTGGATGCTATTGGCCTGACGCGCATTATCAACAGCCTGAATCATGGTTACGATATCGCCGGTAATCCCATCGGTTCGCCGACAGGATGGCATATCGGTGTCGGCGCCAATCCCGGTGCTGTGGATATCGGACTCGAAATAGATCGTTTGCATCAAAAAGTTGAGGCCGGCGCGGAATACATTTTAACCCAGCCGATTTTTGATATTGATCAACTGCAACATTTTTTCCAAAAAATAGAAAGCATAAAAATTCCAGTCATGGCCGGCATTATGCCTTTGATGAGTTTCAGGACTATCGAGTTCCTCAATAATGAAGTGCCCGGCGTTACTGTGCCACAATCCATCGCCAGGCAGATGCAAACGGCAAAAGACAAAGAAGATGCAAAAAAACTCGGCATTCAAATTGCGCAGGAAGCAATTTTAAAAATAAAATCCATGGAAAAAGTTCGCGGCGTTTATTTGATGCCTCCATTTAATAAAGATAAATATGAAATAGCAATTCAGGTTCTGGAAGTTTTACACTAGACGATATTTTTTCGGGAGATAAATAGCAGGATGAACAAGATAAATATTTCTCTGATTATACTGTTTCTTTTTTT
>JAACEJ010000309.1 GCA_011682565.1 Actinomycetota bacterium
AAAAAAAAATTATACAAAAAAGGAGACAGGCATAGATATTATTGATGGGCCAGTTGAGCGAATGGGGGCAACAGGCAAAATTAATTCTAAATATTTTCGGGACCCAGATGGAAATTTGGTGGAAGTATCAAATTACGAATCGCCTAACAATGGCGGCGAACCCTGTAATTTGTTATGGAAAAGCTTATGAAAAGGAAAAAACCATTCCCGATTATAAAAAGTTCAATTTTTACACTTTCCTCTTTTGTTTTCCTCCTCTCCGCGTCAATCCTGCCTGCTCAAATAAGCTGGCGACCAATAGGGCCCGGCGGCGGGAGTGATTTGCTGGCAAGTGCTGTTCATCCCACTAATCCGAACATTGTTTACATTGGTGGAGATATTGAAGGGATTTTCAAGACCACGGACGGCGGAGCGAGCTGGAAGATTATCAACAATAATCTGGCGTCAGGGCCCTGGACGCCCGATGTTTATTGGGTTCAGCAAATCAAATTCGATCCTCTGGACCCAACCTATAAAACTCTTTATATTTGCACTTCTATTGGACTTTTCAGAACAAGCAACGGGGGCAATACCTGGTCTCCGGTCTTTCCCGATACTTTTTACAATGAAGATGATTTTGTGCCGGTCTACTCCGTTGCCATTGATCCTGATGATGACAGGACCCTGTTTGTGGGGACGCAGGGAATGGGGGCATACCGGACCACCGACGGGGGGCAGAACTGGGCACCACTTCATGTCAGCATGGTCGATTCAGCCGTGGTGCATGGAATTTACATCGATCCCACAAGCCCCCGGGGAAACAGAACTGTTTTTCTCGGCACAAGCGATGACATTTACAGAAGTACAAACAACGGCACCTCCTGGTCGGCCGCAAACACAGGCCTTCCGCACAAAGAGGTGTGGAACCTCAGGGGGATTGTCTCCGCTGGAAACTCTATCCTTTATCTCACCCTCATAACCAAGGGCACGCCGGGAAATTCGGCCTCCTTTAAAGGAGGAATTTACAAAAGCACCAATGGTGCTGCCTCCTGGACGGATATAACCGGAAACCTGCCAAAGTATCAGCAGGAGGAATCGCTCTTTTATTTTTATCAGAAATTTGCAGTCAATCCTCTCAACCCCGAGGTGATTTACATTGGCACAACGATAGGATACCCGGAAGAATCGCTTGCTGCCTACGAGCAATGGGGTATTTACAAGACAACAAATGGCGGCGCCTCCTGGTCAAGGATCGACACCGCTGTTACCGAGGGCTGGATGGATGCAACCTTTTTTGATGAACGGCATGCTCTTGTCCTTGAAATGGCACCCAGCGATACAAGCATCCTTTACTGGGGTCGGGACTGGATGAACAGGAGTACAGATGCCGGTGCAACCTGGCAGCAGATATATACAACTCCTGTTGGGGCAGCCTGGCAGGGAAATGGTCTTGAATTGATGATGGCGGAAGGCATGGCTTTTGACCCCTTGAATCCGGACATCGTTTATGTCGGATACGATGATATGGGCCCGTTCCGCTCCGATGATGCTGGCAAGAGCTTCGCACCTCTTGACCCCTACATGGATCCTTATGATGCCTATGATGCCGCAAAAGATATTGAGATTGACCCGGTCAATGGAGACATTTATCTCAGCAGGTATGATGGCGTAGGTTCTGCTTATGCCAGTGATTTTGGGATTGGCCAGGTCTGGAAAAGTGCGGATAAAGGAAATTCCTGGCAACAGATTTCCGCCGGACTGCCCGATGGAAAGCCTGATCTGATTCTTGATCCCGCTTCCGGCTCGCCTGGTTCCAGAACTTTATACGTTGCATCCTATGGCAATGGGGGTTATAAATCGACGAACAGCGGTACAAGCTGGAGCGCGATCAATAATGGTTTAGGAGCGAATGCACGTTTTGCCTGGAAAATTGGCATCAACCCATCCAATGCCCAGGAACTTTATCTCGGCTTGAACACTTTTGGTGCCGGAGGAGGACTTTATAAATCCACAAACTCGGGAGCGAACTGGACAAAACTGACAAACTTTCCCGCTTACGATGTTCTGAGCATCAAGTTCGATACCGCAAACAATTATGTTTACGTTGCAGCAACGGACAATTTCGACTGGAGCACGCACGGTGGGCTTTACCGCTCCGCCGATGCCGGCATTACCTGGACAAAGATTTTTGATCAGCCCAGAGTTGCAGATGTAGAAATTCAGCCAACAAATCCGAATATTCTCTATGCCGTCTCTCAATCCTGGTATTCTGTGTGGATTGACACATTGCAACCAGGGATATACAGAAGTTTAAACGGAGGGCGTTCTTGGGAAAACATAACAGCTAATCTGGGACACACCTTTATATTATTCATAAAGCTCAATCCCAACAATCCTTCCCAGTTGTTTGCAGGAACAGGAGGAGCTGGCTTGTGGATGACTGATAACGCACTGACGACAAAGGTGGAAAAGGAAAGAGGTAATATAACCACAACATTCCACCTCGAGCAGAATTATCCGAACCCATTTAACAGCTCTACTTCAATCACATTTACTCTCCAGAAAAAGGCCTATATTGAGCTATCTATTTACGATGTTCCCGGCAGGCTTGTCAGAACCCTTTTGCAGAGGGAGCTTGAGAACGGGCTGCATGATGTTTCCTGGGATGGCAATGACAATCTTGGCATCGTCGTCAGCAGCGGCGTTTACTTTTACAAGTTGCAGACATCAGGCGATCTAAAGAGAGTCGGAAAGATGTTACTTTTAAAATAAAGGTCATATTATAGATTTACTGGAATAGTTGGCAAATACTTAACGCTGAATTTAAGGACAAACTGTTGCACTTGTTACTTGAACGCGCGCAATATTAACGAGGCCATTAATGAAAAATATAATTCTTTTTTCCCTTTTCATACAATCATCACTTTTCGCACAGCCGCTTGTCAATGTCACTTTTCGGCATTATCCGACATCGACACAGGTCGTCCGCGCTTTTATTCCGGGCACCTTTAACGGCTGGGGACCGAACAGCAGCGGCTTTATCTCACCGGGCGCGTCTTCGCAAATGACCTTTGTCGACTCGCTGGGATTCTACGTTAAAACCCTGTCGCTGAAATCCGGCAGCGAATATAATTATAAATTCCACGAACAATACAATGCGTCCGGTTCGGAATGGCAGTGGTTCACCGATCCGCTCAATCCGCTGATCAATTTTCAGGATAACAACAATTCAATCATCCGCGTTAAAAAGGCGATGATTTTCGAAATATCGCCTGCATTCGATGCCATCATTACCGATCCCGTTCCCCGACTTGCTGCCGGTGTTTTTGCCACAAATGGTGATTCCATTCTCACGGATCAATCCAAAGTATATCTCGACGGCGAATTCTACGCCACGTTTACAGGACACGTCGTTCCCGATCTGTCCATTCTTCAACTCGACCTGGCCGGGCTGAGCAGCGGGACGCACAAAATTGCCATCGAGCTGGCCACCCGAAGCGGCGAAACGGCTGTCGATTCCACACAATTTACATTTGTTTCGGGAAAGGTTTATTTCCTCACGCCTTCCATTGACAGCGTATGGGCTGCGGAAAAAACCGTTCGCTGGCACATCAACGAAAACGCGTCGGATATTTCTTCCATCACTTTGCAGCAATTGAATTCCTCGCCGAGGACAATCCCTGTTCAAGATGAAATGGACTATGCAAAAAACGTCCGCTTGTCTTTCGGGGAAAACCGCTTTGTCGTGGTTGTCAAAAACCGGGACGGCACAACCTCGCTTTCGGACACTTTGGATTTGCTCTATCACGAACCACAGAAACCGCAGCCGGAAATCATTTTTGCCCAAGATGGTAACGTAATAAATGTCACAGGTAAAGCAAACGACCCGCAAAACAAAGAGGCCGCTTTTCTCTGGTCGGAAAAGCCGCTAAATCCCGAATACCTGTCGGGGATTGATGGCACGGCAGATGAATCGTTTCAAATCGAGAAACCCGCCGTGCCGGGAGATTATGCGTTCAAACTCGTCGTTACTGATGCAGATGGTTATTCCAACTCGACCGAAAGCTTTTTCACAATAAATACAGATTTTTCCATTACCATTCCGTCGCTGGAAACCATTCCATCCTGGGTGCGCAATGCGGACATTTATTGTGTTTTCATTAAATCGCTTACTGCAAAAGGCACGCTCATTTCCGCCATCGACAAACTCGATCACATTAAGAATATGGGTTTCAGCACCATCTGGGTGCTGCCGGTTATGGATGTGGAAGGCATCGTGGATCAGGGCACGAACATCGGTTACAACATTGTTGATTTTTACAACGTCGAACCGGCTTATGGAAGCAACGCGGATTTTAAGAATTTTGTAGAGGAGGCACACAAACGCGGTTTACGTGTCATTCTCGACGTAACGCCCAACCACAGCAGCCGCTCCAACCCGATTGCTCTGGATGTCCGCTCGAAGAAAAAATACAGCCGCTATTATGATTTTTACCAGCATGAGCCGATTCCGCACAACACGAATGGATTGGGACAGTCTGTTTCTTCCGACGGAATCGTCTATTACAGCGGTTTTTCCGATGCTTTGCTTAACTGGAACTGGAGTGACGCCGAGGCAAGAAAATACATGCTGAGCGTGTACAAGTATTGGCTGCGCGAGTATGACATCGACGGCTTTCGTTTTGATGTTTACTGGGGCCCACACCGGCGGTATGGCGTGGAAAATTTTGACCATCCTCTGCGCCGCGAGTTGCGTGCAGCAAAAGCGGACATTCTTTTGCTCGGAGAAACCGATGGCACAGGCCCAGGCTCTGAAGAAAATTATGCAGATGCCGGTGGCGGTTTTGATATGGGATATGACTGGAATTTAAAAAACACGATCCAGAATTTTCCATCCATCCCGGCGTTGTCTTTTCGCCTTTATAACAGCGGTTACCGCCCGGGGCCGAACTCGCTTTTTCTCCGCTTTCTGGAAAACCAGGACGAGGAGCGTGTGGCCTACCGCTATAACAGCATCGAGAAAACCATCCCTGTTTCCACAGCCATTTTTCTGGCGACCGGCTCTCCTCTCCTTTACCAGGGCCAGGAAGTGGGCATGGGCTACAAAATGGGCGGCGGACGTGATTTCCGCGTTCGCTCCACGGTGAACTGGGAAAATGCACCCGGGGGAATCCTTGTGCCACATTACCAGAAACTGGCACAGATTCGAACCCAGTTCCCTGCCTTTCGCCGGCAAATGACGGTTCCATCAACAGCAGTGACCGCTCCATGCAACCAAAACTGCGAGCATCCGATCCTGCCATTTACGCTTTTGCCAGGCCCTTCCCCGACGAGAATGGGGTGGTTGTGATGAATTTTTCAAACGAAACAAAAAACTCTTTCATTGTTTTGCAGCTCCAGGAATGGGCGGAATTCAGTTCCGGCTTGCCGTTCGGAGAGGAAATCTATCGCAACAATCTGTACGAAAACACAAGTTCGGTTTTCACTGTCTCCGGTTCCGACACACTGAACTTTTCTCTTCCCCCTTATGGCGTCGCCGTTTACAGCATCAGCACTATAGAGAAACATGTTAAATTGCCGGGAATTGGCGTTTTGCAAAATACTCCGGATGCCAAACCGGGCCAGTTCCGATTATGGCCAAATTACCCAAATCCTTTTAATCCACGCACAACAATTCAATATTCAGTGCCCGAAACAACGCATATAAAACTCGCGGTGTACAATGCGCTGGGGCAGCAGATTGCACTTTTGGTCGATGAGGAGAAAAAGCCGGGGACGTATCAAAAAGTGTTTGATTCACAAAATTTTGCAGGAGGAATTTACTTGTACAGCATGCAGGGACAGGAATTTACGGAAACACGAAAAATGGTGTTGCTGAGATAAGCACACACTGCATTATGAAATATATTATGTATTCAGATACTATGTCGATAGATTGAGCTATCATTGTAATGAATTCTGCAATCCACAGGAGATTGCCAAAAATAGTTTTAAAATCACACCTCACCATACTCTTTTAACTTTTCCCGCAGCGTGGACCGGGAAATTTTCAGAACTCGTGCGGCTCGCGATTTATTATTGTTGTTCTTTTCTAAAACGTGAAGAATATGCTGTCTCTCAATTTCAGCCAGCGTTTCCGAATCACCCCCCGCTTGCATCGCGGGTGGAGCAGCAACCGTCGGTACAGTGATGGGTTCGTGCGGTTCGAGATGGAGAAATTCGGGTCTGATTTCCTGCTGGTTACACAAAATGGTAGAACGTTCGAGCACATTTCTCAATTCGCGAACATTTCCCGGCCAGGGATATTGGATAAGCATTCTTTGCGCTTCCGTAGATATCCCCTGGATATTTTTGTTAAACTCGCGATTGTTCTCCTCGAGAAAAAGTTTGGCCAGCGGCAAAATATCCTCCGGGTGTTCGCGTAATGGCGGAAGTTTTATTACCATGACTTTGAGACGGTACAAGAGATCTTCGCGAAAAGTCCCTTCGCGTACACATGTTTCCAAATCCTGGTTCGTCGCGGCAATGATACGCACGTCCACAGTAATGTCGCTGGTGCCGCCGATTCTGCGAAATGTACTTGTTTCCAATACGTGCAGTATTTTGGGCTGCAGGGATAATTTCATGCTGGAAATTTCATCGAGGAACAACGTGCCGCCATGCGCCAGTTCAAAGAGACCCCGCTTTGTTCCTTTGGCGTCGGTAAATGCACCGCGTTCATGTCCGAACAATTCGCTTTCCAGTAAATGCTCGGGAATGGCCGCGCAGTTGATTTTAATCAGAGATTTATCCGCACGGGCGCTTGCGGTATGAATAGCGTTTGCCACGACTTCCTTGCCGGTACCGCTTTCACCCTGGATAAGTACCGAAGTCCGCGGCGTTCCGGCGATAATCTTGATCAGATTTTGCACTTCCTGAATCTGTGGACTGTTACCGAAAAAGTTATTCGCCGGGAATCGCCTCTTTTGCTGATCTTTTAGCCGGGCTACCTCCAATTTAAGACGATGTGTCTCGAGCGCTTTGGCAACAACCAGCCGCAGTTCATCCAATTCAAAAGGCTTGAGTAAATAATCATACGCTCCGGATTTTAAGGCTTCCACAGCGGGACGTGCATCCGTGAGCGCTGTTATCATAATTACCAACAGGCCGGGATATAATTTTTTTATTTTTGCCAATACGGCCAGTCCATCCATTCCCGGTAGTTTGATATCGAGCAAAACAAGATCGATGAGATTTTTTTCAATAACGGCCAAGGCATCTTCACCGGAATATGCAGTTTTAACATGATAGCCATTTTTCTTCATCACATCCGCAATAGTCTGACAGAGATCTTCGTTATCATCTACTACTAAAATACTTGGCTTCATACAGACAACTCCTTTGACGGCAACAAAATGTTCATTGTCGTTCCCTCTCCCACTTTACTTTTTACACTTATTTTTCCATCATGGTCATTTATAATTCTGTAAACAATAGACAATCCCAGCCCGGTTCCCTGGCTCTTTGTGGTAAAAAACGGATCGAAAATCGCTTCCAGGTTTTTCGACTGAATGCCGGCCCCCGTATCGGCGAGTGATATATTCACAAACCTATTATTTTCATTTTGTTTCGTATCAGCTTTCAGTCCTTCTCCACTGCCGGCAGGTGCAACTGTTAAAATAAGCTGCCCGCCGTCTTTCATTGCATCGATGGCATTTAAAATCAAATTAAGCAGCACCTGTTGAATCTGGTGAAAATCTGCAAATACAAAAGAGCTGTCATCATCATATTTTTCCTGCCAGGATATTTGCTTTTCTACGATTTTTTTATCAACCAGCGTGAGCACTTCATGGACAATATCGCGGACATGGTGAATCTTGCGCACCGGAGGACGCGGTCTTGTATAGTCAAAAAATGTTTTCAAAAGTTCATCCAACCGATTTACCTGGCGGACGATCCGTTCGAGGTAAATTTTGCGCTTGTCATGGCCATCAAACTCTTCTTCCATTGTTTGTGCCATAGCCTTTATTCCGGCAAGAGGATTCTTGATCTCATGGGCAATACCCGAGGCAAGAACGCCCAGCGACGCCAGCCGGTCCATACGGATGACTTCGGCCTGCATACTTTTGATTTGGGATATATCCTTGAATGAAATAATTGTACCGACCTTGTTTCCTTCATCATCCAAACGCGGCGTAACGGTAAAACCAATGTACACTTCCCTGCCGGATTTTGTGAGAACAGTGACCTCCCGTTTCGGCACAGACGTTGCGCCGTTATGCTTCAAAATAACATCCGTGGCATCTTTTCCCAAAATATCATACACCGGCATTCCCCTAACCTCAGCAGATTTATATTCCAGTGCTTCCTGAGCACCGGAATTAAATGAGGTGATCCGCCCATTCAGATCGAGGGTAATGAGTCCGGACTGCATACTCTCGATGATACTTTCGTTGAAATTTTTCAGTTCAGTCAGTTCCTGTTGCAGTTTCATGCGCTCGTTAATATCGCGAGAGATGCCGACAATGCCGACGACCTCACCGTTTTCGAGAATGGGCGTTAAATTCGTAGAGAAATAGACTGCAATGCCGTCGTGGTTTTGCACACGCACTTCGAACGAACGCGTTTGTCCCCGGAATGTTTTTTCCAGGTTTTCTCTTGCGGACAGCAAATCTTCATCGTAAATCAAGTGTTCGTAGCAATTGCCCAACCACTCGATTTTCCCCCTCCCCGTAAACTCTGCCAAACGCGGATTCACGTAGGTAAATTCACCGTTGCTGTTTAAAGTAAAAACAAGGTCTTGTACATTTTCAATGAGTGTTTGGTAATTTAAACGCATGAATTCATTCATTATTTCTTTGTGTGAACAGAGTATCGAAACTTTAACATAGAAACCGCATCTGTGTTGGTTAGGTTTCCCGCAAAAAATGTGGGAATTCCGACAACTCGAGATTATGTGACGGCATGGTTCGTCGTCGCAGTTTTAATTTGCGTCTTGCATCACTGCCGACTTTTCAAAAATTTTCCTTTTCTGAGCCAGCTATACGAACCCTCTACTCACTAGCGCATTCTTGACTGCCAGTACCAAGGTTTTCTGTGCATATGGGCGACGGTCCAAACCAAAAGTGCTTTATCCATAATATTTCCTCCTTTTGAATATTTCATTTACGAA
>JAACEJ010000310.1 GCA_011682565.1 Actinomycetota bacterium
ATCTTATCTCGGCGGCGGGGAACAGCACCAATTGGTATTGGCAATGATGATCTGAAAAGAGGTATTATCTTTGAAATTAGCAGATTTTGTTAAAAGTGTCATTATCGATGCTCGAAAATTCACACATTATGCTTTACCAAAGATAATTATGCCGAACTTTTATTTCAAATTGAAAATAAAGCTTTACATGCTGATGCTACATTTCATAGTGAAGATAAATATGGAAAACGTTATACTGTAGATCTGCTAATTGAAGGAACTAAAGGTCAACAGGCAAAAGTGCGTACAGGATGGCTTGTATCCTATGAGGATGATAAAGCTCATCTTGTTACGATATATGTAAAAAGAGGTGAATGAAATGATAAATATAGGTGATTTAGTAGAACTGATAGTTGATATTCCGGAACGAAATCTTCGTTGCGGGACACAAGGTACAGTGGTCCATTGTCATAATTCTGAAGCTTATGAAATTGAGTTTACTAATAATAATGGAGAAACTGTTGATTTTTTATCTCAGAGTCCACAACAATTTATTGTTGTTTGGCGATCTGAAACTGAAAAATGGGTTCCTAAGGTTGAACAAGTTTCTGCAATCGCTGCTAATTTACCTGATGATTCAGTAAAAGAAATTCTAAACTTTGCACGTTTCTTGTCAGTTCATGATAAAAACAAAACAGCACCAAACTTGCAAAAAGCTTGATCATAAGTTGCAAATCATATATTGCAACCTGCAACTTAAGAGCAGCAGATACACCGGAAACGCTCCCCATGCCAACATTGCAGTGAGAGAAGCTCAATTAAAAATGCAAGGGAATCTCATCGATAAGTTACTAGTCCATCCTGTGCGAATCAAAGGATTTCGTCCTTTGAGCAGAGAAGAGATTTATGCCGGATAATGGGTTAATGCGTGATTATGTCAACGGGAAGAATTGTATCTTTTGAGCAAAAGCCTCAAGAGTTGCAAAGAAACAATAAATTAGAAAGTGTATTTATAGCGCCCTTGCACGACCAAATTAGCTTAAAGCTATAAGAACAAACGGTTCTTATGAGAGGATAAAAGCAAAAGTTGCTATCCAGTCTTGTATAAGGAATATTTGCATGATCTCTACGTTGAGACATCTTGTTAACATTCTTGTCCGTGAAGTCGAGCCGGATCGTATTATTCTGTTCGGCTCACGAGCAAGGGGTGAGAATGAAGAACAAAGTGATTACGATATTTGCATACTCAAAACCGGTGTGATGCAGCGAAGAAATTTAGCTAAGGGACGTGAATTAATCAAGCTTATCAAGTGCACCGAACTAACTCTTGCAAAAATAGCGCTTGGAAAAAAGCAAATGGGCAAGTTATTTAATTCACAGTCCTAAGGAGTCGTTTTACCCACCTGTTCGGTAAGCTCGGCAAAGAAAGCCTTGAATGCAATATTATGGTGTGCGTTTATGTGTTTAGGTGCTCAATTGTGATAGCAGCATTCCTGAAAGCAGAGTGTGCACCCAAGTAATCCGCGAAGGGAAAGAATTTCACCTAATAAAAGCCATCCCCCCAGGACGGCGAAAACCGATTCGGGACTGAGAATGATCGCAGCATGCGCGGGAGGTGAACTTTTCTGTGCCACGATTTTCAGTGAATCCATTTCTGCTGCAAGCCAGCCGATAATGTGGACGTGTGCCGCCCAAATGGATGAAGTGAGGAGAAGCAAAAAATCGGATTTCAGTGTGCGGGCTTGCATTTCCAAAGATAGGTATGAATGGATTTGTTTGCAAGTGGATTTTAAAACAGGTGTAATGCTTTTTGGTAAGAAATGACTTGGATTTTCGCTGAATTACTTTTATTATAAAGAAATAGCTTTCATCAATGACTCGAAGGATAACCATTATGAAAGAATTTCCTATCCTTACCTACCGGGATACCATCGAAAATGTCAAAATTAAGCGAGGAGAGATTAAAACAAAAGCTTTTGATGGTTCACTCCAGGAACTTTACGATTCCTATCTTCGCTACCGAATTCTTTATGAAATGGCCAAGCTCGTTACTTCTGAAACCACTATTGAAAATATTTTAAATACGATTTTGGATAAACTGATCGATTTTACCGGTGCGGAAAGAAGCCTGGTACTCATCTTCGACAAGAGCGGTGAAATTATTTATCATGCCGGAAGAGAGCTTGATCAAAACAGCATTCTTGATCCAAAGTTTGAAGTAAGCTGGAGCATAATTAACAAAACGCGTCAATCGAGGGAGCCGGTTTGTTTACGAAATGCATTGGATGGGCCGGATTTCGACAAGTCAAAGAGCATCTTTAGACTTAAAATCCTGTCCGTTATTTGTGTACCCATTGTGCATAAAAGTGATGTCATTGGAGTACTATACGCCGATAATAGAACTGTTCAGGGGATATTCAAAAGTCAGATTAGTGACTTTTTATATCAATGCATAAATCTAATTTCCAGCTATCTGCATGCGCTACTTCAAAGAAAGGAACTATTAAATGGCATCGATGAGTTAGAGAAACAGATTCGTTCGCGAGGAAATTACCAGGCTATTATCGGAGTCAGTCCCCAAACAAAAGAGGTTATAAAATTTATTGGGCAGGTAGCTGATAGTAATGCCACTGTTTTAATTGAAGGCGCAAGTGGGACAGGCAAAGAATTGGTTGCCCGTGCGTTACACGATAATAGCAGTCGAAAGGACAAGCCGTTTGTTTCTCTTAATTGTGGGGCGCTTCCGGAAACTCTGTTAGAATCAGAACTCTTTGGCTATGCCAAAGGCGCTTTTACCGGAGCAACGCAGGACAAAAAAGGCTGGTTTGAAACAGCAAATGGAGGAACAATCTTTTTTGACGAAATCAGCGAAATGAGTCCTGCGCTGCAAGTCAAGCTTTTGCGCATCCTTCAGAACGGCGAGTATTCTCCGGTGGGGAATATGCAAATTAAAAAATGTAACGTTCGAATCGTGGCGGCAACAAATGCACATCTTGAAGATTTGGTAAAGCAGAAAAAATTTCGAGCTGATTTGTTTTATCGTTTGAATATTCTAAACGTAGAACTTTCGTCTCTCAAAGAGCGCCGTGAAGATATTCTTATGCTGGCAGAATATTTTCTCAGACAATATGGGAAACAATTGAAAAAGAATGATTTGAAATTGAGCGAAGAAGTAAAAGAAATTTTATTGAAATATGATTTTCCCGGCAACGTCAGAGAATTGGAGAACGCCATGCATCGAACAGCGGTTTTAGCACAAGAAGATAAAGTTCAGGTCAGGCATTTGCCCGACGCCATGCGTCTGCATACGACTCTGGAAAGATTAAAAGCTCCAGGTCACTTCGCCCGGGAAAAAGTGCGCATGATTGAGCAATTTGAAAAAAATTATATAGAAAGCGCTTTGAAAAACGCCAAGGGGGTTATTGCACAAGCTGCACGGCTTGCTGGAATGGATGCAAAGAACTTTTATCAGAAAATGGAAAAATATAATATTAATCCTAAACAATTCAAATTAACCATATAAATAAAATCATGGTTTCCTGACCATATCCATGGTAAGGAAACCATGAAAGTTGCCTTTCATCAAATTCCCACCAAATCATTCTTCTTGAATTCGACGCATATTTACAAGTAGTTACCGCTTGTGAACTGACTGTTGCGCTTTTCTCATCTTTGGCATTTTATTTGATTGCATTTAAATTCAAAATAATCGAATTTTTACGGCAAAAAAAATAATGGATCAGCCTTCTCAAATTTTGTTTTGTTGTCAAAATGCTTCAACCTTTGCGGATTTAATCGGAGGACTTGCAAAGAAATACTTGATTACACTGGCGTGTGAATTTGATATGCTTTCCTCCTTACCAAAAGAATGTGCTTTTAGTTTGATCATGATAGAAATTCCTTCCAAAAAAAACGAATTGATAAAGGCATTTGAAGACATCTCTGCCGGATGCCCGTCGCCAAAAATTATCATATTTGACGGCAATCATGATCAAAAAACATTGGCAGAAGCCTTTAAACGAGGTGCAGTCGATTATTTTCCAAAACCTGTTGACTATGATTTGCTGCTTGAAAGAACAGAAGCGCTGATACGCAGCAATACATGAATTTTTCTTACACCGAGGGTAGATGCTTATTCGGGGAAGGGGGATTTAGGGCGAAGGCGAAGGCTTTCGCCCTTTTTTATTAGTGCGCACTATAGGCGCAAGCACTCCTCCTCGTTTTTAAAAGTCAGCAGTTTTGTAACAAAGATAATATGCTGTGCATGGTATTGTTACCATTCGCGTGGTAATTTGACCATTATATTGGAGCGGATTTACAAGCAAGAAACTTTCCGGTTTCCATCGATAATGGATGTATATTAAGAAGTTACCGTTTCTTTTCTGATTATGTTCTTCCCCCAATTTTTTCGGCACTTTATTTGTACCCTTATTTATTGATATCACATCCGATATTTCTTCTTCATCAACTCACTTCTCTATTCCATTCCTTTCCCTATTTGTGATGTTGCATTAAATTTTTAAATTTCCGGTTTATATTCGTTTCGTATTCAGTCTCTATATAGGAGATACTTCAAAGTACAAGTATAATAAATTTAATGATGTTAATTATTTCAGAGAAGCTTTGCAGGGAGCATCCCAAGCAGGTACAGAGAGAGCCGAGATAAATTTATCTGGTGTAGTAACTGAAGCTGTAGCTTTAGGTACATCAATTGTTCCAGAAAATATACCTGCTATTATCGGTAGTGCCATTGGTCTTTTTACTGAACTTCTTACATTAGATGCACCGATGGATCGTCGAGATGACGATTTTTGGCTGAGAACACGATCCTATAAACTTAGACAAAAGTACGCGGATACAAAAGTAAGCGTAGATATTGGTGACGGCAATGAATATTCATTAGGCGAAGTCAGTATTTGGTCTTTTTCTTTCCCTTCATGATGCCTTACAGGAAGCTACAATATTTCAAAAAATGCGAACACAGTAGCAGTAGAAAAAGGGTAGTTATTAATCAGTGTCCGATTTAATTGTTGTTGCTGTAGAAGGCTGTTTTAAGCGTTCTGATAGTATTGTCTTAAAGATGTGGCTAAGAGCTTGCGTGTTAAGCATTTAATTAATCTGAAATCTGAAATCTGAAAGACTGGTGACTTATGCCAATGAATCAAATCGATGAAACTGAAACATGTCTGATCCTGCTTGCTGAAAAAGGATTAGAACCATCAAAGCTGATAGAAGACTTGATTAAGCAGAAGGATGGTGTTGTTTTATTACGATTGCTTCAGCAAGGTGTATTACTCGTCAATGTAAATTTTAAAACCAGGGAGCAAATCAAACTTATGAAGGAGGTGAAACTTGTTGGCGGTGTTAGAATGATCCCTCGGGATTTACCTAAAATACGGGTTGCAGAGAGGGAAGGTTCTGTGGAAAATAGAATCAAGGAGTAACTTGATTATCCAGTCACAAATTAATAATTGGAGGTGAATTATGCCAAATCCGGTAACAGGTGTTATGCAAGAGATCCCGTTTGCGGAACTCGTCCGCCAGGCTGCATTGGCAGTAGCAGATGGGCAAACTGCGCTCGATATGAATTCGGTGCAAACAGCGCAGGTACTCGCCGAAACAAAACTTCCTGCGGGAAGCGTCGTCATGGCTCTTATCGAACATGTCAATGATGCAGGCGATGTCACTCAGGTAGAACCGCTATATAATGATGTGGAAATGCCGTTGCTTGTATATGGCTTGGAACCCACGTTTTATCATTTTACCGAAACAACTATCGAACTAAAATTTACGGCTCGCTATTACGTAAGCGAGGTGGACGTGGAGAGACGAAGTGATTTGCAAAAAAACTATCAATCGAGTTATTTTGCATCCCATAAGAAATACGGCGGCGGTGGTGGTCTGTCGCTCAATCTTGGGTTTTTCTCAATTGGCGGCAGTGGTGGTTATTCAAAAACGGAAACGAATCGAACGTTTCAATCAACGCTTCAGGTAAGCACTTTTAATGAATATCATTCTCAGGTCTATAGTTTCAGCGTTCAAGGTGCTGCGCGCCTAACGACAACATTGAAGCCAAAACCGGGGCCATCCCGATTTCCTGAAGTTCGGCGCTTGACGCCGGAAGCTCCTCCGGCACCGCCGGCATGACAGCACAAGTGAGATTCTCATTGGAGTAACATCGCGGGTCTGCGAACGCGCAGCCCCGCGTTAACCAGCTTTAGGAGAGAAAAATGCCAATTCAAAAAAACGCTGCTTTAACGATCAACCAAGTCCTCGTTACCCCGCTGGTAGAATTGCTGCAACAAATTGGGGAATCAGTGATCAACGGCCAAATGTCCATTGATGAGTATGCCCGGCGTGTGGCTCTGGAGTTGCACCAACGTGAAGATGAAATTTCAGAGCAAATTATTCCCCCTCGCTTTGCAATGCCGGAAGTAAAGGTGGATATGGGCCTTTCTCTGGAATTCTTTCAATACTGGGACGAAGAAAAGGGTTTTGGCCATCGGGACATTTATGCCGTCCCGTTGAATGCACAAGCAGTCAATTTATTCAATTACAACGTAGAAGGAAGCAGTCGCATTTCCATTCGCCTTGCTTCCATTCCAAATCCATAATGGAGAAAGCAAATGTCTAATGAATTTAAGAATGATGCTGTTCATCAGGCTCTCGGGCTGATTAAGCGCGAAATCGAGGACACTATTCACCAGCTTCGTTTGCAATTGGAGAACTGCGAAACAAGGTTGAAAAAGTGCCTTGAAGAACGGGCTAAATTGGCTAAAGCCAACATGGAACTTGAGGAAGAAAATAATCGTTTGCGTGTGCGCATTGAAGAATTGAAATCGAAACAACCTCTGCTAGATGCAGAGGCACTGCTTTCCTCATTTGCGACTGCTTTGCAAACCATGCAAAAAACGCTAAATGAGGCAGGCGGGCCGGTCAGCTATGGCCTTCGTGACTTGAAAACTGATTTGAAGGTAGGCGTCGTTGTGGATGAAAAGGGTTTGCTTCGTTTTAGATTGCCGGGATTAAAAGAAGTTATTTCACCCGGAAACCTTTCCACCCTTAATTTTTCCGTGGTTGCTGCAGCACCTTCCATCGGCAAAATGGACATCGTGTCTGTCCCACGTATTGTCGGTCTGCAGCTTGATGAAGCTCGACGACGTGTAGAACAAGCTGGATTCAAAATTGGAAAAGTTGAGGAACAAACAAGTTATCTGATTTCCGGTACTGTCCTTGAACAAATGCCGCCCGGAGGGTCTGTAGCTAAAATGGGGCGTGCTATTGATATAGTTATTTCAAAAAAAGTGACCACTCGTGTCCCTCTCTTAATCAATTTGCTGGAAAATGAAGCTGAAAAATTGCTGCAAATCAGTCATTTGCGGTTGGGGAGGGTGACGACTTGTTCCAGTGATGTGCCTGATGGTACAGTTTTAGAACAAAGCATTGAAGCAAATACTAAAGTACCAATCAATACACAGGTGAGCCTGGTCATTTCTGAAGGTAAAGAAGTGAAAGTACCGAATCTCATTGATTTATCGAAGCGGAAAGCCGCCCAGGAGCTTCGCAAAAAAGGTCTTCAACCGGGCAAAGTCGAGTATGCTCCCTCAAGCAAGCCCAGAGGTCTTGTACTTGCACAAAAGCCGGATTCAGGTAAAATAATGGGCCTTTCTGGTAAAGTGGATTTGGTTTTGAGCGAGGGACCGAAGAAAAAGAGTACAAAAAAGAAATAAAAAAATAGATGTGTGATCATAGCATTTTGTTTTTTAACTTTCCAACCTGTTTTTTCGCATCGATGTAATCCGGCAAATCTTTGTCCGCATTTTTCCAGAGGCTTAAAAATTTATTATAGTTGAGAATCGCTTTTCTATTTTTTCCCAGTTGCTCATAGATTTTTCCTGACAAATAATATGTTTTCGGATAATAAGCTGCTCTGAATCCGCCATAATTGTCGTACAACTTTTGTATTTTAATTAATGAATGAATGGCCTTTTGAAAGGATTTTATTTTAATCTGGCAAATGGCCACGTGATACAGCGAGCGAATTTTTTCCCAATCCGAAGAATAACTATATAGCTGATCGATTACGCTATCCGCCCGGCTGCATTCGTTCCTTTTACTGTAAAAGATAGACGCTTCTATGTTCGGATTTGGTCTGTTTCTTTTTGCTGCAAATATCTTTTCAGCCTCGATAAGGTTATTCGTAGAGATGTAGAAATAAAATAGATGAATCCAATACTCATTCCAATCAATTGAATCCTGGGCAGCGACAGCACATTGTGCCACAGCTTTGGCTCTTTCAATATCATTCCAGCCCCAGATCAGGATCAGGGCTTTGCGCAAGTTTATTTTCGCTTGTCGTTTGGGTTGCCCTGCGAATAGTTTGTTGATTTCATCACAGGCTTTCAACGCATTCCGATATTTGCCCATATAAAGGTAATTCCTGTAAAGCCTGTCCCACGCAAACCTTCGGATTTGGGCATTCTGTGAATCGCTCACCAGGGGCAGCAATATTTTATCAGCCTTTTCAAACTGATCGGCAAATTGATACAAACCGGATAACTCGCAATCGATAAGTGGCGCTTTATCAGGATTGGACGCTTTTACATCTTGAAGTGTTTTTAAACACGCAGGTAGTTGATTGGCAACTGCAAAAGCCATTACGATCTGCCGAAAATGATATTCCGATTTTGCATACCTGGCATAGATTTTTGCAATTTTTATCATTTCACGATATTTTTTTGTTTTTTTATAGCAACGCATAATGCCATCATATGCAACCGTGTTTGTAGAATCAATTTCAATGACTTGATTGTAAAAGTTAACTGCGGACAAATAGTTGCGTGTCTGTTCATCAATCTTGGCAACCTGAAGAGAACCCTCTTTTCTGTTTTCTTTCATATAGCGGTTCGCATAATAAAGCGCCTTCTCTGTATTTCCATGCGTTCGATACAGGCGGGAAAGATTAAATAGTGCGGGTTCAAATGTCGGATCAAGATGTAAACATTTTTGAAAATATGACACGGCAGTTTTATAATCTTGAATAATCCAATACCATTCACCCAGCTTAAATAACAGTCGCTTTTCATCTGGGTACAGTTCTTCAACTTGCTTAAGAATTTGGATCGCGGATTGAGCACCTTTTTCGAAATAAGCAATTTCTGCGTTGACCATATACTTTTGTTTTAAAGGAAAGTAATCTTTCATCAATTCGCTTGCGTGTTTTAACAGAGATTTTTGAAGCTGTTCATCTTCCGTTTGTTCCCGTATAACGCAAGCCAGTCGATAGTATGCCAGACTAAAGGTCGAGTCCATGAAAATTGCTTTTTTGAATTCCTTTTCAGATTCTGAAAACTTGCGCTGAAGGAATAATGTCTCTCCAATAAAATAGTGCTCGTGCGCCTCAAAGTTTTTTGTGAGGTACTGGACAGCCATTTTATTGTGTGCTTCTATATCTTCCTTTTTTTCTTTAAAAACTATTCTTGTTTTAACGACCAACCGGTCGATCATTTCCGGGATGCTCTCCTGGCCATGTCCGCTCGTTTGTTCGGTGAATAGAAACTTTTTTTGCCTTATGTCGATGATTTTCAGATCAAAATTGTATTGCCCATCGAGTTTTCTGAGGGTCGTTTCAAGTATGTAATTTGCATGCGATGATGCACAAATTTCCCGTGCGAGTTGTTCATCAATATAAGTGATATCGTCTTTGCCGAGTTGTTTGAGTATATCGAACATTCGTTCCCGTGTCATTACAGAAATTCGTGGAGACTGCTCCAGAGACGTTATGAACATGTCCGAGAGTCCGTTCAGTTCTTTTTCTTTTGTTTCGTTCTGAACATCTGTAACTACGATGATATTGCGTTTGGTCGTTTTATGGTTCTTTGTATTGGTGAACAAGATTGCTGCGAATACGAAAAGGAGCAGCAGGGAAGTGTAAAGTAGTCGAAGGGGTTGGAAATTGATTGTAATTCCTCTAAACACGACTGTTTTTATTTTTTTAAATTTTTCACGAAATCTTTTCAGATCAGTTTTCACCTCATTCATTGTCAAGTAGCGATTTGCGGGATCTTTTTCCAGACATCGGCTAATGATTTTCTGCAAGTCGCGCGGTATGTTTGGGCCGGAATGATCCGGGCTCTTTGGATCATCGTTTATTTATGATGCTGTCAAGAATGTCATAGCTGCTTGGGCCGTGGAACGGTTGGATTTTGAAAAGCATTTCATATATGATGGTGCCGAGGGACCAAATATCAGAGCGCTGATCAACCTCAAAGCCCTGCACCTGTTCAGGGGACATGTAAGTTACAGTTCCGGAAATGACCTGGCTGCCTGTGGTTTTTCCCTTTAATTGCGCTAATCCAAAGTCGACGATTTTAACTATGCCTTCGGTAGTTACAATGATATTTCCCGGCTTCACATCGCAATGAACGATGCCTTTTGCGTGAGCTGCCGCCAGACCGCGGGCTATTTGAATGGCAATGTCAACGGCATCTTTCGGTGAGAGTTCCCCTTCTTCAATTATTTCTTTTAGCGTTTTTCCCTCATAAAACGCCATAACAATATAGAGTTGTTTATCTTCAGTCTCGTTGATTTGATGAATCGTACATAGATTGCGATGGTCCAAAAATGATGCGGCTTGGGCTTCTTCGATGAATCTTTGTTTGTTTTCCTGGTTTTGATTTAATTCGGGGGGGAGGAACTTGAGAGCTACGAACCGATCCAATTTCATGTCGACTGCTTTATAGACTTCCCCCATACCACCTTTGCCCAGCAACTCGATAATTTTATAGTGGGAAATTATTTTTCCCAACATTTTCTGGTTCCTTGTTAAAAGGTCAGATTTGTTTCAACAAGTATATCCAATGACAATTCTACTAATATTTAATCAAAAAAACAACTACTTTCCCCGTTTTTTCTTGACAAAAACATCTTTATTATTAACTTGTTTTGTAAGCAATCCACCCTGCAAACCAGAGGTTACCATGAGTTTAAACGTAAGCCGTCGCAAATTTATTCAAAATTCAATTTTCCTGGGCAGTTCCGTGGCTGCTCAAAATCTTTTTTCCAGTCCAAATTTTCCGAATAATGCCGCAGTTGATATAACCGCAGCATCCGGTAATATCCCTGCGAAAAACGCTCGTGCTGCAGTTAATGCTTTGGGCGGAATGAAAAAGTTTGTGAGCAAAGGTGATCGCGTCGTTCTCCTGCCCAATCCCCAGGGGCGGCAAAAGGGGACCAGCACAAATCCTCATGTTGTTGGGGAAACAGTAAAAATGTGTTACGAGGCGGGTGCCGGGAAAGTTACAGTGTGCTCCATTCATGGGATCAATCAGTGGAAAGCGACGGGAATTATCCAAGCCGTCAAAAAAGCGGGCGCCGAGATGTTTTATCCGAGCGAGGAAAAGGATTGGGCTGACGTTTCTCTTCCGGCAGGGAAAATATTGAAAAAGACAAGAGTGATTAAATGGGCACTGGAAAATGACGTGCTCATCAATATACCGATCGCCAAACAGCACAGCAGTGCCCGATTTACCTGCAACCTCAAAAATCTGATGGGTTTTAATGACAGGGATAAAGAATTTCACCAGGGCAGCGAACATTTGCACCGGTGCATCACCGATCTTTCAACTCTTTTTAACCCAACGCTGTGCATTGTCGACGCCAACACCATCCTCATCGAAAACGGGCCTTTTGGCCCCGGAGACACAGCATCGCCAAACAAGGTCTTCGCCGGCACGGATATGGTTGCAGTCGATGCACTGTGCTGCGGCCTGATTTCGCTCGATCCTGAAACTGTGCCTCACATTCTTTGGGCCTCACAAGCGGGCGTGGGTGAAATTGACCTCTCTAAAAAGATCATCAGAGAGTTTAAGGCGTAAATATAATCCGATTGGTATTACATTTCCGTTTGAATCGACAAATAATAATTTCGCTCTGCTGCCGGAATATAATATCCTACGCCATCCCATGTATAACCGGAGAGTTCGTATTTTTTGTTCAGAACATTGTTCACAAACAAATTCAAAGATAATTTGACCGGCCCGAACCATTTGGGCAAATTCATCCTTGCGGAGAAATTTACCACGTTATGCGGTGTGATCGAAAGCTCGTTTTGCTGCGCATTATCAAGAAAAATCCGCCCGATGTGCTGAAAGTGCGCGGAGGCGAAAATCGGCCCCAATGTTTTTGAAAGTCTAAAGTTAAACATCAGATTCGGAAATCCGCCAATCTTGTTTCCATTCCGGTTATAACTGACATTACCCGTCCAATCCTGATTCCAAAAATATTCGGTGTATTTGATAAAATAGTTGTCGCTGTATGTTGCGTTTGAAGACAACAAAAGTCCGAGCGGAAATTCAGTATGCAAATCCAGTTCGATGCCGCGATGAACTGATTTTTCTGCGTTACCGTAAATCGGATAGCCGTCATCGGTGATCCCGCCGGTGGGGACGATCTCGTTATCGAAATTCATATAAAATACATTTAAACGCAGCTTCGTGCCCGTCTTTTGGTAGCCCAGTCCGGCCTCCATATCGTACAATGTTTCCGGCTTGACGTAAGGATCCTTGTAAATACCACGGGCCGGATCGATAACCCGGAAAAGAGGCAGGACATCCGGATTATCTGCATCGTAGATGTCGCTGTCTTTGGGCTCCCTTTTGGCAATGGAGTAATTACCAAATATATTGAGCTTTTTGTTAAGATTATAATTTACCCCGATTCTTGGCGTCAAAAAGTTATAATTGAGATCGTATTGATGGCCAAAGAACGCACCCAATTTTGTTTGCTTAAATTTATATGTGAGATGCTGAAATTGCAAATCAGCTTTTACGAACAATTTTTCTGATACATGAAAAACGTCGTTTGCATAAAACGCAGCAGAATTCTTTTCCGTATTGTGTTCATAATATCGCAGTTGCGGCGCTGTTCCCGGTGGCAAATGGGCTCCCCATACAACCTGCCCCCAGTGGTGTGCGTTATAAAGACTCAGTTCGCTTCCAATAAATATTTTGTGGCGCTTGTATTTAATTTGCAATTGGGGAATCCAACCATATTGCTTTTTATCAACCCATTTCTGCCGCACCAAATCTGTCTTTTGAACAAGCTCACCATTATCTTCAAAGGGGGTCATATTATATTCCTGAAGCTTGCGATGCGCTTTAAACTGTTCATAATACCCGTCGCCCTTGACATGAAATAGTGTTGAAGTTAATTTTACATGTTCGTTAGGTGTCCATTCATTGATCAGTTGGTAATGCGGCTGATTGAAATTATCCGCTGCGTTCTTGTAAGTATAGTAATTTAGCTTGCGATTTGTTTGTAACTCTTCTCTGGTGATTCCTTCCCAGGCAAAATGAGCGCGCATGGGCCCGCCAAAGACATTGATTTTGGTGCTTATTTTTTCATCATAACGTGCGGCGCTGAAAAAATACGACCACGAGTCTACCCATGAATTATCCCGATAACCGTCGGTATTGACTTTGGAGAACCTGCCGTAAAATGAATACGTGTTGTTAACGAGTCCCGAACCAAGGGAAAAAGTATGTTTCCGTGTGTTATAACTGCCCATTCCGCCGGTATAGTTTATATATCTTTTTTCGCCTGCACTGCCTGTCTGTAAATTGACGGAACCGGCAAATGCACCCGTTCCATAAAGAGAATTGGCCACACCACGTTGCACTTGAATATCCTGCAGGTTAGCACTGATATCCGGAAGATCATAAAAATATGTCACGTGATCCTCAGGATCATTCAGCGGCACATTATTAACAGTTACGCCGACTCGCGTTGCATCAAATCCGCGGATTTTCACTTCGGAATAGCCGATCGCTCCGCCGGTATTTGAATAGGAATAGACTCCGGGAACTTCATTAAGTAAAAGCGGCACTTCTTGCGCCCAGTATTTCTGTTCTATGTCTTTTGCGGAAATATCCGTAAAAGCTACAGGCGTTTCACGATCAATGGCTCGTGTTGCAGAAACGATAATTTCCTGGCCTTTGAGAACCAGTGGTACCATTTCAATGTTCAGTGTAATATCGCGTGTACCGATTGTGATTTTTTGTTTTGAAACTTTGTAACCGATGTAGCTTACTGCAAGCGTGTAGGTTCCGGGAGAAAGATTTGCAATGACAAACTCGCCGTCTATATTGGTTGCGGCACCAATACGAGTTTCCATGATAATCAGATTAGCGCCGACGAGCACCGAAGAATTATACTGATCGACGACTTTGCCTGTTATTCTTGCTGCAAACAGCGTCTGCGCCAAAAGCAGGAATGATAAAAGCGAAATAGAAATAAATCGTTTTTGCATGACAACCTCCTTAAAAATAAAAAAACCGGTTTCCACGCAGGGCAAACCGGTTACATTAGCTGTACAAAAACGATCAAATCATGTAACCGTTTCCCTACGCTAGCATAATCTAGTTCAGGTTCCAAGGGTGTGTTCTCAGGTCAGAAGACCACCCCTAACGGTAGCAAAGAATATAGCATTTTTGATTATTAAAGCAAGAGTTTTTTGTAATACTGAAAATATATTATTTTTGGAAACGTACTACTATTTTTCGTTTATTAAAAATCTTGCGTTTCGGATGTGATTTTGCTAAATTGACGGGCAAATAGAACAGCTTTGTAAACAAAACGGAGGTCAATTGTCTTCTTTAACAAAGATTCTCAGTCCATTCAGGGGGGAACGCATTATTGAATGGTATTCCGATCTCACAGATTTGTGGCACAGCACTGCTGCGCCCGTTGTCTCGGAAGATCACAATTCGCCAAAGGGTATGACGCAATGGATTCATTTTAATAACTTTTTGCTCTGGCATCTTGAGGATGATGCCCGCCGCTATGATGTGTCCGCCGAAGAGATCATGAAAACGAAAAGGGCTATTGACAAACACAACCAAAATCGCAATGA
>JAACEJ010000753.1 GCA_011682565.1 Actinomycetota bacterium
AAAGCAATCCTGCAAAGCGGTGTCCTGAAAAATGTTTCACTGGATCGTCGATTGCCATTGGTTCGCGCACCAGAAATGGTTCTCCATATTTTGCGCCGATTTTGTGCCCCCAATATTGTCCGTTTGTTATGATGGTCTGCAAAAATTCCGGTGTGCTGATGTAGGTTGCTCCTTCATTATCTGGCTCTTGAGAATTATTATGAAACTGGCTTTTGTAAGCCTGCATCGCTTTAATTTTGTCCTCAAATGTTTCTGAAACGTCGATGATAAAAGATGGAACAAAATCGTACATTTCCATGCAATAAATAATTTTAACGGGACGATGCGGCGGCTGGCCCGTATCGATTTTTTTCAGCCCGGCGAGAAATGCCGCTTCGCGAACAAGATGTGAACAATTGCTGTGATCCGGATGCCGGGTTTGCCAATGCGGAGTAAAAATGATTTTGGGCCGGAATTCTCTGATTTGTGAAATAATCTTGAGTTTGTTGGTTTTGTTGACCTCAACATTTCCATCCGGAATATCGAGAATTTTGTTCACCGAAAGCTCCATAATGCGTGCGGCGTTTTTATTTTCCTGCCTGCGAATTTCCGGCGTTCCCCGCGTACCCAATTCCGCACCTGTCAGCGAAATAACGCCGGTATGATAGCCGAGGCGTTTTAGCTTAATAAGCGTCCCGGCGCACATTAATTCCACATCGTCGGGATGGGCGGAAATAGCGAGTGCGTCGACTTGACTCATTTTATAACTCCAGTAATTGATGGTTGTAATCATTAAGGTCGATTGCCTGAAACAGGTTTTTCAAAAGCGACCAATCGTATTTTGCCAGAAAGGGAATAATATTCAGCTTGCGTTCCTGCAAAGTTCCCCCGGGTTTCAAATTTTCTGAAATTGATAAGAGCTGATTGTTGAGGATGTTCTGTTTTTGGCGCAGGGCATTTGATACTTTTTTTTCCAGGATGTTGAATTGATGAATCAGGCTTTGCTCTGTTTTTGTAAACGCTTTTTTTAAACTCGGGTCGATTTTTGCTATTTCATCACCTAAACCGGGCAGGGCGTTTTGTAATTGATTTCTGAACTCGTGGATTTTGTGCTCAAGATCGGCTGGAATCATGGATCTGGAAATGTTTTCGATAGCTGCTTTTTCATCTATGATGAATTCAAACGGCGTCATCCCGAACTTTTTCAAATGCCTGTTTACTTTTACATCGATTAAAGTAAAACCTGCACGTGGAAACACGATGCGAATTCTTTATAAAGATCCTTCAGTTGCGCCCAGTAAGCAATTTCACCCGGCCCGCCGACATAGGCGATTGTTGGGAATAATGTATCCTCAACGATCGGGCGCAAAACAGCTTTGGGGCTGAGTTTTTCCGGTCGTTGCAGCAGCGCATTGGCATCGAACAGATCGCCGGAATGCATGTTGCGCAATTTTTCGCCTTCTCTTTGCAAACTATGTCTGCCGTTTTGTAAAATAAATAATCCCGGCCGATCTTTGTGCACGGGAATTTGCGTGTGATACCCTTGCGACAGTAATTCGGTATTTGTTTTTTGCAGGCACTTTGCCGTTATGTTTTTAACCAGTTCTTTTGCAAAAATGTGCTGCACATATTTTTTGTAACGTTCATCTGCCGAGTCAAATAAA
The DNA here is from genome assembly GCA_011682565.1 of Actinomycetota bacterium. Classification (GTDB taxonomy): domain Bacteria; phylum Zhuqueibacterota; class Zhuqueibacteria; order Residuimicrobiales; family Krinioviventaceae; genus Hydrothermomicrobium. Next base: position 1,644 of record JAACEJ010000753.1, read on the forward strand.
ATAATACCATACCCGCTGAATAATTTTTGGAACCACCGTGCAAAAGCCGTATGAAAAGCTGTTCCCGGCTGGTAACATTTTTTCAGGTCGGCAAAAATGTCTTGTTTGAATTCCGTTTCGGGCAGCATACCGGAAAAAGAGTGAATTTTTTCGTTGATGCTTTCATCGAGGATGATCTGCGAAACCGGCATTCGATCCTGTCTTCCGGATGGTTCGTAGCGAATATCGGCAAAGTGGTTTGATTTGTCGACAACACCGGCCCATTGTACTTCTGCAAAATCGTGATCTTCAGAAACAAGATAAAAGAGGGAAAGTACGGGCAAGTGCAAACGTCGTTCAAGCTCCTGAGCCAGTTTTATTGTTGTCAGGGCTTTGTAAACCGTGTACAACGGCCCGGAGAACAGCCCAACTTGCTGGCCTGTTGCGATAACAAGAGCGTTGCTATCCCCGAGCCTTTCGATGTTTTTCAACGTTCGCGCGTCGCAATTGAATTCTTTGTTTTGCGCGATTAACAAGGCGATTAATTCCTGCGTATGTGGGCGAGAAATAGCGCGGACTTTATTTGCTAATAAATTGTACTTTTCCCATTTTCGAAAATCAGCAGAAAAAAAATTCTGCACTTTTTCAAAGCGGGACAAATAATCGCGGGCTAATTGTGACAGTCCCGGGAGTTTTTTATTAGGGATTTCCATTTTTTTGACCAATCATTATGAGCCGCGGAGAATCGGGCGAATACGCTTTCCCCGAATAATCTCCAAAAGTCGCAATGCAATTCAAACCCGCTTCGGCAAATAAACTGCCCATTTCAACGACCCCGTAAGCACGCACCGATTCATGATATTCACGTTTGCTCGCGGCCTCGTGGATTGTTATTTTCTTTTCAAATCGTTCCGACCTTTGATTAAAAGATCGCTCCTGGGTAATTTGAAAGCCCGACTTTTTTCTTTGATCTTTCGCCACTAGATTGAATAACGTATATTTGACGTTCAAATAATCCAATAAAAAAAGGCCCTCGGGTTTGAGAGCCTGCGCCACATTTTGAAGAACGCGCTGAT
>JAACEJ010000311.1 GCA_011682565.1 Actinomycetota bacterium
TCATGATAGCCTCCAATTTGTTTTATTGGTGTCTTATTTACTTCAATATAATAAAATTGTGAGGCTATCACCAATATTTTAAACATAAGGTCTGAAAATAATGAAGGTTAGGAGGGAAAAATGGATTTGAATACAGTTTGGTTTTCACTCATAGCTGTTCTTTTTACCGGCTTTTTTTTTCTGGAAGGATTCGATTACGGTGTGGGCATTCTTTTGCCATTTATGTCGAAAGAGGATAAAAAACGCCGTGTCATAATAAATACAATCGGCACTTTTTGGGATGGAAACGAAGTGTGGCTGCTTACCGCCGGTGGTGCCATGTTTGCCGCTTTTCCGAACTGGTACGCTACCATGTTCAGCGGCTTTTATATTGCACTCGTTTTCATGTTGCTGGCACTCATTGTCCGTGGCGTTTCCTTTGAGTTTCGCAGCAAAGATAAAAATCCTGCGTGGCGGTCTCTGTGGGATTGGGCGATCTTTTTCGGCAGCTTTGTTCCCGCATTATTGTGGGGCGTTGCCATGGCTAATCTCATCCGCGGCGTGCCCATAGACGCGAACATGAATTATACCGGCGGATTTTTTAATCTGCTCAATCCGTATGCTCTTGTTGGCGGTCTGGCCTCGCTGTCCATGTTTACACTGCACGGTGCCATTTTTCTGAACTTGAAAACGACAGATGACTTGCGCGAAAAGTCCCGGGTTGCCGCTTCAAAGCTGTGGCTTCCGACTGTTGTGCTGGTGCCGGGATTTGCTGTTTTCAGCTATTTTTCCACAGACATGTTTGCCAAAATTGGCGTAACTCCGATCGTGGCCGGTCTCGCTCTTTTATCCGTTGGCTGGCTCATTAAAAAAGATCGTGGTGGTTGGGCGTTCATTATGAGCGGCATTACGATTGCTTTTGCGACCATCACAATTTTTCTCGGCCTTTTTCCCCGCGTGATGGTTTCAAGCCTGAATGAAGCATGGAGCCTGACAATTTACAACGCCTCGTCTTCACCCTACACCCTCAAAGTCATGACCATCATTGCGGCCATTTTCACGCCGATCGTACTCGTTTACCAGGCCTGGACGTATTGGATATTTAAAAAACGCATCAGCGTTGATTCTGATCTGGAATATTGAGCACCTGGTATTACACTCGGTAAAAAAATCAATTAAAGGATGATGTTAAAGAATATAGATTTTTCCCGGACGCAAAAGTAACAGCACGCTGGCAAAATGCAACATTTGCGACATATTTTGGGACTTAAATAATAGTATCTCCTTGGTAAAAGTCTTATTATTACTTGTAAATTTGACCAATTGAAGGGAGAACTAAAATGCTTAAAAAACTTGTTCTGGCAAGCTTTATTTTTGTGTTGAATTTTAATATAAGCGTAGGCGCAGAAGAAGCTGCAACGGTATTAGCCGGGCACGAAGAAGAACTTGGCATTTCCAAAGCCATGCTTTACGATTATTTTTTGCGCATTGCTAAAGAAGAAATGAAGCCAAGCACCGAAATAAAATCTCACCTAACGACACCTGAAGATTGGGCAAAAAGGCAGCGATATGTTCGTAAGAAAATGTTGGAATCCATCGGTGGATTACCGGAGAGGACACCGCTTCATCCGAAAATAACCGGCAGGCTGGAAAGAGATGACTATTGGGTGGAAAAACTCATCTATGAAAGTCGACCAAACTTTTTCGTAACAGCGAATGTTTATATACCTAAAAAAGGTAAGAGACCTTTGCCGGCCATTCTTTCGCCCTGCGGCCATTCCGATAATGGCAAAGCTTACTATAAATACCAAAGCTTGTATATTTCCCTTGCTCAAAAAGGATTTATTGTTCTGAGTTACGATCCTCTGGAACAGGGAGAGCGAAGTGAATATGTAGACCCAAAGACGGGAAAAAACTTGCTGGAAATCGGCAGCATGCAACACCATCATACCGGCAATCTCTGTTTTCTCACCGGAACTAATCTGGCCCAATATAGAATCTGGGATGGAATTCGAGCTCTGGACTACCTTTTCAGTCGTGATGATGTTGACACAAACCGAATCGGCCTGACCGGCAATTCCGGCGGCGGCAATTTAACAACCTATATCTCAAGCCTCGACGATCGCATAGCTGTTGCGGCGCCATCCTGCTGGATTACAACTTTATATGATCGCATAGCCACGCGCAAAGGTGCAGACCCTGAACAGGATCTCGCCAACATTCTGCTATGGGGCATCGACCAGGCGGATATGATTATGCCGTTAACCCCCAAACCCCTTCTCATTTGCGCAGCACAACAAGACTTCTTTCCATTCAAAGGCACACTGCAGGCCTTCAGTGAACTGCAACTTATGTACGCCGATTTTGGTGCAATTGAAAAAGTTGCCCTGGCGCAGGCAGACGATCAACACGGATTTTCGTTACCGCGGCGGGAACGCGTTTATGCCTGGATGCTTCGCTGGCTGGGCAATCCGTATACCAACTGGCGGGAGCCTGAAATCACAATCGAACCCGATTCCGTTCTCTACTGCACGAAAACAGGACAGGTGGCGACCAGCCTGGGCGGAGAAACCGTCTGGTCTTTAAATAAAAAAGTGGCGGAGAAAATCATTCCTGAAACAAAGTCTCCAAAGAATCTTTCAGAGTTTACCGCGTTCAAAGGTGAAATGCGTCGACTCGTTCAAAAAGTTCTGGTAGTGGCAGATATTCCAAAACAGCCACAGGTGCATCGTTTTGCTTCCGACAAAATTGGCAATACGATTGTGGAAAAAATAGCCATTCGCAGCGAAGCCGGAATCTTTATCCCGGCATTGATATACCATGACGCAAATAATGACGCTCGAAAGCCCGGCGTGATATTGATTCACGAAAAAGGGAAAGCTGCCGTGCAGGATCTGGCCATGCAGCTCGCCCAAAAGGGTAACATCGTCTGCACCCTTGACCCTCGCGGCATAGGCGAAACCAAGGATGCGAACACCGGTCGCGGCGAACGGCAAGGATACTATGGCTGGCATGGCCGGGAAGCTTATTTCACCTATACTTCTTTTATTGTCGGCAAACCTCTGCTCGGCTTGAGAGTACTCGATGTATTATCTTCTTTGAACTACTTTCTCTCGCGAAACGATGTCGATTCGTCTCAAGTTACAATTTACGGACACGGACATGGTGGTTTGATTGCTTTGTTTTGTGCTGCACTGGACGATCGCATCTCCAAACTTATTATGCAAAACACGATGACATCTTATATGTCATTGATTAATGATAAATATTATCGATGGAACGTTCGTAACATGGTACCGGATGTATTAAAATATTTTGATTTGCCCCAGGTTGCTGCTTGTTATGCGCCCGGCAGGGTCTTTATAATCGATGCAAAAGATTCACAACATAAGACGCTCGATATAAAAAGTGCGAAACGAGAATATAAATTTACGATTCAAACTTTTAAAAAGCTCAGGCATGGTAAAAAGTTAACTATTCGTAATAGCGATGGACTAAAAATTATCGGCTTGTTTTAACTTTTCTTCATCGACATTCCAGAGCAGTGCGGCACGTGCTGTGGGATACCAGGCAAAAACCGCCGGGTTTTCGCCGCGAACATAAGGTGTGTCTTTCAGCTCCGGTATTATCCGATTCTTCAAAGCAAAAACATCCTTCAGGTTTTCTTCCATTGGCAAAAAGTATTTTCCGCTGACACTGGCTTTGCGCCGCACCGGCAGGTTTTGACTTTTGGCCGCTATTCTGCCTTCAGCGACGCCGCGGGCATCTTTGTCGGAAAGAAACACCCAACCGTCTGCCGGAATGTCTTCAACCACCTCAAACGGAATTCCCGAGGCCAGGAAGAGACTGAACGGCTGATCTCTTCCGACCAGGCGGCTGTCCCATCCCCAGAAATGTTTGAACGGCCCACTCGGTTTGTGACCGGCGAGCTTTTCGTGCAGCCGGGCGCTTTTGCGCATGGCCGGGCCCAGAAGGTCCCAGTGCGATAACGGAAACGGCTTTAGCCCGCTCATGAACATGCTGTTGCGCACATCGGCGATGAGCGAGATGGTCAGCTTGGCCGCCATATTTTTTGCCGAAAGCTGATCCGCAGGAAAGGCGGTTGTTTCGCTGTAAGCTAATTCCGCTTTTGCAAAACGGCGATGAAACAGCGCGCTGAACAGTTCGTCAGTCTTGCCCTTTAATCTGTCAAAACTTTTGTCGTTGAACATCAACTCGCCGACGCGGAACGGCACATCACGAAACTTGTCCAGCGGAATGCCCGCTTTTTCGGCGCCGAGGTACATGATCATATTTCCCAAAGTTATCTTTGGAGCAGCAGATTGCAGCGTTGTGAACATGCCCCAAAGTTTGTCGCACCAATAATCCACCCAGGCGCGCAGAACAGCGCTTGGATGTCGTTTGTGAACCGAATCAATGAGCGCCTCCCACTCGACTTTTTTGTAGCCGTGCGTTTTCAAAAAATCATCGCGGCAGTCGTCGCAAAAACAACCGCCGATGATTCCCGGGTAACGCGCTACGCGAAAGTCGTCGTCGAGAAAAACGGCGTCGAATCTCTGTGCCTGCAATGCCTGCATGGCTCGCACATTCTCTTTCACCGCGGGCGGATGAATCGATGTGCCGGAATAAAGCTTCCCATCCACTGTGCAGGCATTTTGCCAGTGTCGCGGCGGCGTGCTGGAAATCGCCTCTTCTCCCACGCCCAGGGCGTTGCCGGGATGTCCCAGCGGCACGTTGATGATATGCACAGCCAGTCCTTGTTTTTCCAGGCGGTCGGCGGCGGCGCGCAGTTCTTTCGGCGTGCTGAACCAACGGCCATAGAGAAACGAACCCAACCAGACATCGGTTACCCCGGCCTGTCGCGCCAGGGGAATCAAATCGGGGAAATTATTTATCGGCGGAATGGAAGTACTGAGGTGAAAATGACGAACCGCAGCGCCGTTCGATTGCCGTGGATGGCAATCGAACGCACCGAGCAGACCGACAGCGGCGCTTGATTTAACAGCGCGGCTTAAAAAACTCCTGCGGGAAAAGCGGGTAGGATTCATATTTGCTCCAGAGAATTGTCAAAAACTTGTTGAAAATTGGACCCAGAAACGAAATGACATAAAAAACACACGAGTAATTCGTGAAAAGTCAAAAAGCATGTCATCGTGAGGAGCATAGCGTGAGTTTACCCCGAATTATCGAGGAAGCGATCTTGAAGAAACAACCTCTTAGCCG
>JAACEJ010000312.1 GCA_011682565.1 Actinomycetota bacterium
AAGGTTAGACGAATTATAGAGCAATTAGATTATAGACCAAATATTTTTGCTCGTAATTTAAAGCTCTCAAAAGCGTTTTTATTTGGTGTTCTTATGCCCAATCCTTCACAAGACAGTAAATATTGGGAATTACCTATAAAAGGTATAACGAAAGCCCAAAATGAATTATTAGCACATAAAGTTCGAATTACTTATTTTCATTACGATAAATATTCAGAGAGTTCCTTCAAAAAAGCTTCTAACGCTGCATTCAAAGCAAATTTGGATGGACTCCTTCTTGCTCCGGTAGTTTCCAAAGTTTTTGACAAATTTGTTCAAGAAATTCCCAACGATCTTCCATATATCTTTTTTGACTCGTTTGTGCCTAATGCGAATTATGTATCTTATATCGGACAAGATTCTTTCCAAAGTGGCGTGTTAGCTGCCAGGTTAATGCAAATATTAGTCAGAAAAAAAGCAACGATCGCTGTCATCAAATTCCTTCCTAGAGATTATCACATCGATGACCGCGCAAGCGGTTTCCTGTCTTACCTCGGAGAAAATGCAACTATAAGCTCCAAAATATATGAGGTCGATAGCTCCGGAAGTATTGAATATTGTCGACAAATTACAGAATCAATTATCAATGAAAACCAAAATCTTTGTGGACTATATGTAACGAATGCAAACACACACCCAATTGCCGAATGCATAAAATCTAAATCATTAGCTGGAAAAATTCATATTATTGGCTACGACCTGATCGAAGAAAATATCAAATATCTTAAAGAAGGAGTGATCGATTTCTTAATAAGTCAGATGTCTGAGAAACAGGGATACGAAGGTGTCTTTGCTCTTTATAAACACGTCGTCTTAAAAGAAACAGTTAACAAAAGAATGATGATGCAGTTGGATATCATTACCAAAGAAAACGTGGATTATTATCAAAGCTAAAAGTGAAAAATGCTATGAGTAAAGAAAAATTTGTCATTGGAATAGATTTCGGAACCGATTCCGTCCGTTCAGTCATCGTCGACACCTCCAACGGAGATGAAATTGCCAATGTCGTTTATTACTACAGTCGATGGGAAAAAGGGGAATATTGCGACCCGGCGATCAATCAATTCCGTCAGCATCCATTAGATTATATTGAGGGATTAACTTACACTATAAAGGAAGCAATTGCCCAGGCTCCAGCCGGAATTGCGGATAAAATAGTGGGCATCTCCATCGATACGACCGGCTCTACCCCGGTTGCCGTGGATAAAGAGGGAACGCCACTGGCCCTGACCAGGGGTTTTGAAGAGAATCCGAACGCCATGTTCATTATCTGGAAAGATCACACCGCAGTAAAAGAAGCGGAAGAAATAAACAATTTAGCCCATACATGGGATGGTGTCGATTACACAAAGTATGTCGGTGGCGTCTATTCTTCCGAATGGTTCTGGGCGAAAATTCTGCATACCCTGCGAGTCGATGAAACAGTTAGAGAGTCCGCCTACTCCTGGGTGGAGCATTGCGATTGGATCCCCGCTCTGCTTACCGGCAATACCGATCCCCTATCCATAAAAAGAAGCAGATGCGCCGCCGGGCATAAGGCAATGTGGCATGAATCGTTCGGCGGTTTACCCTCGGAGGGTTTTCTTGAAAAACTCGATCCCCTGTTAAAAGGATTGAGGAATCGTCTCTACCAACACACTTTTACCTCCGATGTCAAGGCCGGAACATTGTCGCCGGAGTGGGCTGAAACACTTGGCCTAAGCGAAAATGTGGCCATCGGCGTCGGCGCTTTCGACGCCCATATCGGGGCTATCGGCGCCGAAATAGAACCCTATATACTCTGCAAAGTCATGGGTACCTCGACCTGCGATATGTTGATCGCCCCAACGGAGGAAATCGGCGACAAGACCATCCGCGGAATATGCGGGCAAGTAGACGGATCGATAATCCCCGGTATGCTGGGTATGGAAGCCGGGCAATCCGCGTTCGGCGATATTTACGCCTGGTTTAAAAACATCCTCATGTTCCCTGTCGAATATATTTTAAAGGCCGGCCTTTTAGATAAAAATGATAAGGATGATTTTGTTAAAGAAATTTCCGACAGATTGCTACCCGAATTGCTGCGTGAAGCGGAAAAACTTCCTATTGACGATACCGGCATTGTAGCATTGGACTGGATGAACGGTCGGCGAACTCCGGATGCCAATCAGCTTTTGAAAGGCGCTATTGCCGGACTCAATCTGGGTTCGGATGCGGCAAAAATCTTTCGCGCTTTGATCGAGGCAACTGCTTTTGGCGCAAAGAAAATTGTGGATCGTTTCATTGTCGAGGGCGTCAGCATTAACGGAGTGATTGCACTTGGGGGCATACCCAAAAAATCTCCCTTTATTATGCAGGTGGTCTCCGATGTGTTGAACATGCCGATCAAAGTTGCTCGCTCCGATCAGACCTGTGCGCTTGGCGCTGCAATGTGTGCAGCCACAGCAGCCGGCGTATACGATTCCATCGAGCAAGCTCAGAAAAATATGGGTAATGGATTTGAAAAAGAATATCGCCCCAACCCGGAAAGCGCAAAAAAATACAAAGTATTATATGACAAATATTCAAAATTCGGCGACTTTATAGAAAGCGCGTTAACTTCCCAATAAGGGTCATAATGGATTCTTTCAAAGAATTAAAAGAAATCGCCTGGATCCACAATCAGGAACTGCCAAAGCAAGGCCTTGTCGTCTATACTTTCGGAAACGTCAGCGCAATCGATCGGCAAAAAGGTGTCATTGCCATAAAGCCAAGCGGCATTCCCTATGGCATACTGAAACCGGAAGATATGGTCGTTGTGGATATGGACAACAAAATAGTCGAAGGAAAATTACGCCCTTCCTCGGACACCAAGACCCACACAATACTTTACAAAAATTTTCCCGACATCGGAGGCATTTGCCATACACATTCAACTTATGCTGTGGCCTGGGCACAAGCCAGACGCCCCATACCTATTTTCGGCACCACCCATGCCGATCACCTGACCCGAGACATCCCCTGTACCAGAGTTATGTCCGATAAAATGATCAGAGGCGATTATGAAATAGAAGTGGGAAATCAGATACTTCAGACATTCAAGCATATATCCTATAAAGAAGTTGAAATGGTTCTCGCCGCATGCCATGGCCCATTCACCTGGGGCAAGACAGCGGAAAAAGCAGTTTACAACAGTGTTATTCTGGAAGAACTCGCCAGAATAGCATTTATGACCTTATTGATCAACCCTAACACACCGCGATTAAAGAAAAGTTTAATTAATAAACATTACCTCAGAAAACACGGTAAAAATGCCTACTATGGTCAAAATTCCCTACCATCAGCAATTCAGGAAACTTTTCAACACCTATAATAAAATCAAACAGTCGTACCTGTTAGTTAAAGGCACTAGATTTAAATGAAGGGATTTTATTATGAAAAGATTTTCAAGCACAAGACGATCCACCCTCAAAGGATTGGGTGCAATGAGCGCCATGACAATAATCGGCGTAAAAGGTGCCTGGGGCAAAGAGAGCCATTCCTCTGCGCCCATGAGCGATAACAGGAAAACAATTTTTCAAAAAGTGCAGCAAACACCATTTATTGATACCCATGAACACCTGATTGAAGAGAAAGACCGTTTTGCCAATACCCGGCATCCGCAGGTCAGGGTTACGGCTGATGATTGGACGATGATTTTGAGCCATTATTTTGATTCCGATATGATAACGGCAGGAATGCCAAAGGAAGACCTTGATCGATTCTTTTCACCGGATATTAATCCCATGAAAAAGTGGAAACTGGTTGAACCCTTCTGGCCGTCCATCAAAAATACCGGCTACGGGCAAAATGTCCAAATTACAATCAGAGAATTATATGGGGTGGATGAACTGTCGGCCAAGACAATTCCCCGGGTCCAGGTAGGTTATGAAAAGATTCGGCGTCCGGGTTTTTACAAATATATTCTGCGCGATTTATCGAACATTAAATCCTGTCAGGTCAATAGCCTCGAAGGGAGACCGTTCAAGGAGAGCGCACAGCCCCTGCTGCTCATGCAGGATATGAGCATTGTCGGCATGTTTACCGGCGATCACTGGGGGAATTTAGCCGGGCCGCAATTTAAAAAGTTCTCCGGGCCAACGGGCATTTCAGTATCTTCATTACAAGATTGGTACAGAGTTATCGACTGGTGGTTCGATAAATACAGCAAGTACGCAGTGGCTGTCAAATCTCAGAATGCTTATGCACGGGACATCAATTACGACAATGTGCCCGTAGAAAAAGCTGAAAAGATTTTCAAAAAGAGACTTGCCAAAGAGAAGATCAGCGCCGAAGAAAACAAGGCGCTTGAAGATCACCTGTTCTGGTATGCCGTTCGCAAAGCAACGGGAAAAAACCTGCCGGTCAAATTGCATACCGGTTATTATGCCGGGCATAACTATATGCCATTATCGAGGCTGACCAAAAATCCTGGTTCCGTAACAGATCTGTGCAAAAATGCTCCGCAGATAAGATTTGTTTTTATGCATATTTGCTATCCATATTACGAAGAGTTGATTTCAGTGGCCAAGCACTACGCGAATGCCTACATGGATATGTGCTGGTCGTGGATTATCAATCCTCTCGCTGCAAAAGACTTTCTCAAGAAATATCTCGTCACAGCTCCGGCAAATAAAATACTAACGTTCGGTGGCGATTACATTCCGGTCGAGCTGGTTCTGGGTCATGCAGTTATCGCCAGGCAGGGAATTGCCCAGGCGCTCTCTGAATTAGTCGAGGAAGATTGGCTCACTTTACAAGACGCACTCGACCTCGTTGATCCCATTATGCATGAAAATGCAGAGCGGATTTTTAATCTCGCTGAAAAAGAAAAAGTTCTGAAAAATGCAATGTAGTCAAAAACCTGATATTTTGCAGGGTTGGCAATTGAAACACAGTCGGCTTATTCAGTTTAAACAAGTCGTTTTTTACGGCATTGCTTTGGCGTGGATACGGGAGAGTACATCCTGGGCTGCTTTTAACAATGATGAAGCCAGGTTTCGCTATACAAGGTAAACGTTCTTTTATTGGGCTTCCGTTGAGGAAATACTCCTTGAAAAACGCTTTCCTCGCCATACTGCGATAGCTTTCACACATGGAAAGCACTCTGAAGCAGTAAAACTCCTTGGA
>JAACEJ010000313.1 GCA_011682565.1 Actinomycetota bacterium
CGGTAAAATAAACAAGCTTTGAACTCGGATCGGTTTCGGCGTTTAATAACATAATACCACCAACCTGGGCCATAGCTTCGACGATTAAAACGCCGGGCATGATTGGCCTTCCCGGAAAATGTCCCTGGAAAAACGGCTCATTTGCAGTAACGTTTTTTAAACCGACAACATATTCCTGAGGCACCAAATCAATAATGCGATCAATCAGCAAAAACGGATAGCGATGGGGCAAAATCTTTTTAATTGCGTCAATATCCAGTAGAACGCCTTTGCTCCGGCCGGTCTGGTATTTTGATTTGATCAATTTTTTCTTGTATTCTTTGCGGATCAATTTCACCAGTTCTGCGTTGGCACCATGCCCCGAGCGCGCCGCCATAACGTGCGCTTTCAAAGGAACACCCAGCAAGGCCAGATCACCGATCAAATCGAGTGCTTTATGCCTGACCGGCTCATTCGGGTAACGCAATTCCTTGCCGTTAAGAATGCCGTTATTTGACAAGGTTACTTTTTCGTCAATGCCAAAAAGTTTACGAAGATCAGCAAGTTCTTTGTCTTCCATGTCGCGATCAATGATAACCACAGCATTATCAAGACTACCGCCTTTGACAAGGCCGGCTTTCCACAATTCTTCAACTTCATGGAGGAAACAAAACGTCCGGGCAGCGGCAAATTCGGTGGCAAATTCTTCATGCAAAGAATACATGGAAGTATACTGTGTGCCGAGTGCCGGATTCTTGTAATCGACCATAAAAGTAATACGAAATTCATCCGAAGGAAAAACAACGATATCGATACCTTTGGAAGGATCGCTGTAAGCAATCGTTTTGTCAATGATCAGATAATCACGGGGGGAATTCTGTTCGACTATTCCCGATTTGAGCAATATTTCCACAAAAGGAAGCGCACTACCGTCTCCAACCGGAGGTTCATTTCCATCAATTTCACAAACAATATTGTCTATTTCCAAACCGCTGATGGCTGCCAGAACATGTTCTACGGTATGAATTTTCACGTCGCCAATTCCAATGGTCGTACCGCGGGAAATATCCACGACATGATCAACATCCGCGGGAATAACCGGGCTGTCGGGAACGTCGATGCGCTTGAACAATATCCCGGAATTTGCCGGGGCCGGTTTAAATATAATTTTTGTATTGTTTCCTGTATGTAATCCTACACCGGAATAAGATGCTTCTCGCTTTATCGTCTGCTGGTTCTTAAGCATTCAACCTCCAAAAAAAACTGAAAAAATCATTGCCCCTCATTCTGTCCTTTCTCCATCAATTGACCTTGCAATTCCTTCACTTCCGCTTCCAGTCTGCGAAATTTCTTTATGAGCTCCGGCAGTTTAGCCAGGCTCGCCTCTTCCCTTTTAACTTTTAAATGTTCGCGCGCCGGATAACCGGAAACAAACGTCTTTTCGGGAACAGATTTCGTCACACCACCCTGGGCGCCGACAGCAGAGTAATCACCAATAGTAATATGGCCAATCAAACCTGCCTGGCCGCCCATCCTGACATACTTGCCGATTTTTGTACTTCCGGAGATTCCGCACTGCGCAGCAATGGCCGTGTGCTCATCAATTTCGACATTATGGGCAATTTGCACCAGATTATCGATTTTGGTTCCCCGGCGAATAATCGTCTCACCCATTGTGGCGCGGTCTATTGCCGAATTCGCACCGATTTCTACATCATCCTCGATAACAACGATACCCATTTGCGGAAGCTTGTGGTATTTTCCACCCTCAAACGCAAAACCGAAACCATCAGAACCAATGACGGCCCCCATCTGCACAATGACATTATTGCCGATTCGGCATTGTTCGCGGATACTTACATTTGCATACAAGAGACAATCTGCTCCTATCTGCACATCATCGCCAATAACAACGCCGGGGTGCACAACTGTACCCGCGCCAATTATACAGTTTTGACCGATAACGACATGAGCGCCAATTGCAACATCCTGCCCTAGTTTGCAGTTTTCTCCTAAAACTACCGACGGGTGAACGCCTTTTTCAACCGACGGTACGCCGTGATAAAATTTTTTGGCAAGCGTTAAAAAGGCAAAATAGGGGTTTGAAACGCGAATCAGCGGTTTTGCTGATTTTGGAAAATTCAAATCAACCAAAACCGCCGATGCCTTTGTTGAATCAATAAACCTGGCATATTTTGGGTTAGCAATAAAGGTGAGCTGACCGGGCTGTGCTTCCTCAATTTTTGCTAATGCAGAAATTTCAATTGAATCTTTCCCATCTACAGTTCCGCCGATCCATTGTGCGATCTCGGCAAGAGTCACTGGCATAGAATTTCCTCTAATTATTGAATCTTTATTTCTTGGAGGATTCAAGTCCTTTTTCCAACTCTTGCAGAACCTCCTCAGTCAGGTCGGGCTGGCTTGGGTTAGCGTAAAGAATATTTCCGGCCACGGTATCAAAGATATAATCAAATCTTTGTTCTTCGCCGATTTTGGCAATGGCAGCATTCACTTTATCAATAACGGGCTGCATCAACTCTTCATTCTTTTTCACTGCCTCGCCATTCTGTCCCCATTTTTCATTTTGAAATTGCTGAATTTTCATATACAGATTCTGCAATTCCTGCTGCTTCTCCTGCTGGCGTTCTTCGCTAAGAAGCAATCTTTGGGATTCCAACTGCTGGCCAAGATCCTGAAATTGCTTTTGCATTTCCTTGGCCTCATTTTCCCATTCTTTATTTATTTTGTTCAGACGCTCCTGTGCGTCTTGTGCTTCCTTGTAAGAAGCGAGTATTTTTTGTGAATTAACGTACCCTATTTTTTGCGCCCAACTCATTGAAGACGTAAATGCAATCATCAACGCAGCTAAAACAATGCTTTTCATAAGGGTTTTTGCTTTCACATTTTCCTCCTGATATTTATTTATGAGTTTCAATGATTTGTAATTACAATTAAAAACTTCTTCCGAAAACGAAATGCATTTTCCATTTGGGGTCGGGATTGCCATTCGCATCGATCCGATCAAAACCATATCCATAATCGAACCCGATAATTCCGATCATCGGCATAAACACTCGAGCGCCAATGCCAACGGACCTTCGCATATTGAAGGGATCCGCATGCTTGTAATCCTTCCAGGTATTACCGGCCTCGGCAAACAGCAACCCAAATATGGTGGGATTCGGAGCAATAGGAATTCTCAATTCCGCCGTGTATTTCATCATTGCCTTACCGCCCTGATAGAGTCTGGTATAGCCATTGAGCGGGTCTTCATATCCGCGCAGTGGAATCGAACGGGACAAACCATCGCCGCCCATAAAAAAGTATTCCAAATAAGGAATTCTCGAATTCCCTCCGATTCCTTCCATGAAACCGGCCTGAAAACTGGTATAGATGACCAATTTCCAGAAGGAATGGGTAAACCAATCCATTTTAAAAATGTATTTATGATAGTCAACATTGCCGCCCAGGAACACTCCGGCAAATTCACTGGACAGCGAAAATTCGGAACCGGCGGTCGGAAATTCGGGACGATCAAGGCTGTTCCTTGAAAATATTTGTGTGATACTGCTGCTCGTCAAAGGCCATTGTTCCGATACGATGCCGCTCGGATTCCTTTTCAGGATATATTCGTTGAAATCAGACAGACCTGTTTCATCCAGCCGATAAATCCAGTCGCCGCGAAAAAAATTATCCGGCCATTTAAATCGTCGGCCGAGACGCAGCGAAACACCGCGGCTCTGCTGCTGGTAACCGTAATAAATTGCATCGCGTTTCGTATCATAAAGATTGAATCCGGCAAGAGTTGGTGTGTCCATCAGCCACGGTTCCGTAAAACCGATATTAAAAGAACGGTAATAACGGCCAAAGTTCCAGTCAAAGCTGAGGCGCTGACCGTTGCCGAACAAGTTCGCCATAGCAACACCCACGCTGCCGATGAGCCGGTCGCGTTCACTCCATCCTGCCGACATATTAGCGGTGTCAGTCGATTTTTCTTCCACCTTAAATTCAAGGTCGACCTTTTCCTCATCGATGGGATTTACTTTCGGCTCAACATTCGCAAAATAGTTCAGCATCCACACATCACGCTGGCTGCGCTCCAAAAGGGAACGGTTGAACGTATCACCGGGATAGATGCGCAGTTCCCGGCGAATGACTTTTTCTTTGGTTTTGGTATTACCAACAATTCTGATTTCATTAATTTTAGCTTGTTTACCCTCGGAAACAATGAAATGCAGATCGAGAACATTCCCGTCTTTCACAATCTCTTTTGGTGTCGCCGATGCATAAATATAGCCGTCATCGTAATACATGCTGCCAATGTGCTTAAAGATGGCCTCATCCAGCTTTTTCTTGCTGTAAACATCTCCCTTTTTGAATCCGAGATTCGCGGTCAGTTCCTTTGCGGTGAAAAGATTGTTACCTTCCCAGCTAATATCCCCGAATGTATACTTTGGTCCTTCGTTCACCCAAATGTCGATAAAAAGATCGCTCCTTTCATCGTTGTAAAATATAGAATCTTTTAAAACTTCAG
Organism: Actinomycetota bacterium; assembly: GCA_011682565.1. Taxonomy (GTDB): domain Bacteria; phylum Zhuqueibacterota; class Zhuqueibacteria; order Residuimicrobiales; family Krinioviventaceae; genus Hydrothermomicrobium. The sequence continues at coordinate 4,514 of JAACEJ010000313.1, forward strand.
CATCGCGAAAGCCCTCATTTTGATAAAACTCGATGAGTTTGATCAAATCATCCTGATATTCTTTTTTATCAAAATCCGCTCCGCGCCACCATCTGTCTTCTTTGGTTTTTTTAAATTGCTTCTTTAGCTTGCCATCCTTGAAAGACTTGTTGCCGTAAAACCTAATTTTTTTAATCTGTACTTTTTTGCCTTCTTTGAATATAAAGCGTACGATTGTTCTGTTTGTGTCTAAAATACCCGGCGATAACTTTGTTTCAATTTTGGCCAGCAGGTACCCTTTTTCTTTATATTTATCAAGCAGTTTACTCCTCGCCCGCGCCAGCAGGGTTTGACTGACGACCTGGCCGGAATAAAAATTCAGGATATCATCGATGTCGTGCTTTTTAAGCTTTTTATTTCCTTCAAGCTCCACTTTTTCCAGACGAGGATATTCTTTGACCTTGATCGTCAAATAGACACCTTCGGCCAATTCCCGATCGACGACAATCTGTATATCGGAAAAAAGATCAAGCCGCCATAATTGGCGTATCGCATGCTGAATACCATCACCGGTTATCTCTGTTCCCGGCGTAATACCGGAACCCAACCGTATCATATTTGCATCTGTTGTCGAATTTCCCTCTACAGTAACTCCCAGAACTTTGATCGACC
>JAACEJ010000314.1 GCA_011682565.1 Actinomycetota bacterium
TTGGATTTGACAAAAAGGATACCGACAGCAATGAGTTGCTTGCATCACTTGAGAGCTTGTTGCCGCAACTCAACGCCGTTGCGAAAGACCATGGCCTTGTACTCGGCATTCATTCCGGCGATGGTAAATCTCCGGCGACACTGCAATGTGTGGCTCAATCTACTGATGGTAATCTCTGGTATAAAGTGTCTCCCGACCGGCAGCGTATCCTGTATAAAGTGCTCGCCGAATCGCAGCCGGACACCGACGGGCGCCGGCTATTCGAGCTGCTTACAGAACATTTGCTGACGCTTGTAGAAAATAGAGTTAATTCAACCGACAAAGAGTTAGCTCAGAATTGTACCACTGCCCTTGAAGAGGTACGTCGTAATAGCGGCCGGATAGATGCTGAGTGTAAGCTTATTTACGATTTTGGTTTTTTGGCAGCACGAACTCTCAGGCCATATCTTGATAATATCAGTGATGACATTGTTCAGCGTTATCGCCGGATGGATTTTGAATATATCAATAATCTCGCAACTAATCTTGGGCTTATATGAGGTGTAAATAATGACAGATGAGAAAAGCAGCATTCCTCCGTGGGCGGGACGACTTCCGTTTGAGCCGGACAAAAAAAAACCGCATAAATTTAGAGTCGAGGACTGTTTAACACGGCTTTACGGCAAGAACAATCACAAAGTATTAACCGGTACGTATTTGAGTACGGATAAGCTCTCATGCAGTTCGTTCAGGATATTGCCGGGATGTTACTTTGAGCCTTACGATATTCATGGCGGCGATGAAATATATTATTTAGCCGCCGGTTCAGGAACAGTCCTCAATCCCCTGACGGGCAGAACATACCGGTTTGAAGCTGGAGAATTTATGTGGATACCACAGGGTGTATGGCATCAGTTTTACAACTTCGGCAATGAGGAAGCCTGTATTGTAACTGCCTTTGCCCCTAAAATGTGGTCTGATATGGGTACGCATGTAACATTTGATGAAGATCCGGTTATCTATAACTCAAAAAATATAGACTGGCGAAAAATCCCCAAAGAGACAGGATATAAAGATGACGGCAAAGCCAAAACACTTGGATGTTTTCCTGCAAACGGCCCGGCTGCACGCAAATCACAGGATATCTTTGTTACGAAGCCCAGCCAGGCATTGAATCTTGTCCACGGAAAAGAAAACAGAATGCTTGTATCATTTTTTGTCAGCAATGACTTTGTCCACGCCGGCACTATGACACTGCCTGCTGGTTTTGAGTCAGATGACGAAACACACAAAGGAGACGAACTAATCTACGTCGCCCAGGGTTCTGTCTCGGTGATTATCAAAACAAAGGACTTCGATCCCGCTTCAGTCAGCGTCGAAAGATATGAAGTTCACCAGGGGCAGCGTTTTTTCATACCAGAGAACACGAAACATTCTTATGTAAGCTTTAACAGGAAAAACAGCAGGTTGGTATTCTTTATTGCGCCGGAATTGTAACAAATAGATTCAGAAATAAATTAAACCATCAGCTTAATTATAAAATCATGCAAAAACGAAGACTCTTCCAACTGTATGTCTATTTTAGTATTCCATATTTGCCCGCTCTTATCCCAATAAGTGTTCGATGCTGAAACCGTAAGTCCACGCTCGATATTCATATTCTGGGCATTCGGCGGAAACATACGGTCTTTATAGCTAAGAGATTTTGGCTCAAAGGCTGTTTTGACCTCCAATTGCAGTTTTGTAATTGAGTTGAGCTTATCCATTTGGCTTATCGAAATAGTAGAAGAGGTTTTGTCGGAATCAAGTTGAAGCCAGGGTATCTCCATTTTTTCCCAACTCGCAAAGGGCAAAAGAGGCAGACGGCAGCTTGTCTTTGTTGGTGCCAGTCTGAGAAAACCTTCAGGCCGATTCAACTTCAAACCTGCTAACCCACAAAAATAGCCAAAAGAAGCTGTACCCCTCGGATAGTTATCCAGGTCGCATTGATGCCGGCCATACCTGTAAACGTCGGTATAACACCCACTGTCCCAGATATTGCGAGTCATCTGGAAGTCCCAGTACTTATCAATTTCCTGTTCAAAATCAAGGCCTAAATAAATAGCTATCAGATCCCTCCACATATTCTGTGAAAACCAGATGGTATAATCCATACTCGAATGTGGAGTACCATAGCGACCCTTTGTCTTATTCCACGTTGTGATTATATCCCGGCGAAACTTTGACATATCAAATGGCACGGCAATATCACATAACAAAGGGTAGAAAAGTCCGTTGTTATTGTGCATGCAAACTTCGGATTTGTCGCAGAGCGAGTGATCTGCGGTAATTGTAAAGTGATCCTCGTGCCATGATTTTTCGTTAAGAGTTTTTGCTATCAACTGTGCCTGCTGTCGGTATTTATTAACATTTTCATCCTGCCCTGTTGCTTCAAGCATCTCAGCACCAGCCATAAAAGCGGAAGCACTTTTCACAGCCAGATAGGTCAGGCCTCCGCTGTTGCAAATCAAAGGATGAGCGTCATCCATAGTATTTGCAACGTACTCAGGAATATCAGGAAGTCCATCCTTATCGCTGTCAGCTTCAATAATGAAATCCGCAAGAAGGCGTATCAATGAGGATTTTTTTTTAATATAATCAGAATCGCCGGTAAATTTCCAGTAAGCGTTCAGCAACAGGAGAAAGTTCGCATTTTCCTCCACCGGCATATCGGATGAGTAGGAAGGACCGAAAATTTGACTTTCATCTCCGATGTCATGAGCCAGATATTTACCTTTCAGGACAAAATGACTCCACTCATCGAATTGCATTCGGAGTAATTCCGGCCAGTAAAGAAGAGGGAATAGCTCACTGTTATACGCCAAATCAATCGTTGAGTGAAACCGGCACGAGCCTTCAGAAACGGTAAACCATTGCGGCTCACCTGCCGACCACCATGTATTTGATATATAACTTTGCGTGGAATAAGCAAGCATTTTCTTCAATGCCGGCCGAAACGAACTATCTTTAATCGTCTTCTCAAGAAACTCTATACGCCTGGTGATGTTCTTGCGCTCCGTGAGTGCATAATCAGCAACGCTGACCGGGCCGTCAAAGTATTCTGTATATAGAAACTTTTGAGCTTGTGTGTACTTTGGAGAATCAATCAGATTAAACTCCTCATGCGTACTGTAAGGTGCGTCCCGGTTCACCTTTTTCACTCTAAGCGCATTGCCTGAAAAATACCCGACAAACGCGAATGTCATTTCTCTGGTCTCATTTTTCTCAAGAGAAAAATTTCGGCAAACGGCACTATCGTGTTTATGTGCAGGACGAGTGTTAAAAACCTTATCTGGAAGTGAACCTTCCTGCGCAAATTGTTCATAAGGCTGCCTGCCACCAAATCCTATGGCATACGAAACTGAAGGGTCGTTCTGAGTAACAAGCAGCATTGTTTGTGAATTTGCGTCAATGGATTCAAATGCCGCGCCGAGCATATTGTTACAATTTATTAGGGAACTGGATGCTTTTGTGCTGGCTATCGGCTCGTTGTTTCGCTGAGGGACAACAAAGGGATTGCTCATACCTACAAGAACTCCCGCCCGGTCAACAGGCAGCCCCTTTGAGGTAACGCACACAGTGATGTAGAAAAACGGCGCACAGGATAGCTTCCTGTCCCCAGGATAAAAGGGTGCGACCAGGACAAAATCTACATTGAACGGCAATACGGCGGATTCGCAGTGATAGCGTACTTCGGTAAGTCCAAGACTCTGATCAATACGCTCAAAGCTCTCGTTTACCCTGACATGACCGTAAACATTGTATTGGCTTGTAAAAGGGAGCGATCGCAACTGCCCATTATATTGGACGGCAAGCGTTAGATTAATATCCTGCTCATGCCAAAAGCCATGTAGTCCTGTTCTGGCTTTACGTTTCGATGGCTGTGTCGTCAGGCTGATTCGGGAACCCATTTTAGATAAAATTGTCTCAAACAGGGTCCTTTCATATTCAGCCTCACCAGAAATACTTGTGGAACTCGCAATCCTGTTTTTGCCCTGCATATCTATAAATCCTTATAGTAATTTGTCAATCCGGCTGCAATTCAAATAGAACGGGTGGGCATACACATTTCCCGGCAAATCTATCCGGTGCAGGTATTTAATTCTGTCAGACAAATCCCTGCCCTTTGAATCGGAAAGCAATGTGTATATTTCCCAGTTCTCCGGGCCGCTCTCCAGTTTATAAACGATCGTATTCTTGCCATTTCGAACATCAAGATTAAGACTAACTTTGACCGGGTCTGGCTTTAATTCTGCACCTTCAGGATTAAGCAATTTGCCGTTAAACCACACTTTCAATCGGCCTATTCCTGATAATTGGATTTCAACTGTTCTGTCCATATCACTTTCAATTATTGAAGAAGCAAAGACTGTCATACTACCCATACCCTGCCCAACTGCGTCCAACACTGGTTTTTGAATGAGGTAGTTAAAATCCAAATAGTAACCAACGGCATTGCCGGCAGATATCTTTTTATTTTCCAGCCCGTCATAATCTGCGCCGAAGTCTAAATTAGACGGCAGTTCATTACTGTCAAAACCAAACTCTGAATCCGGCGCATTGGCAAATGGACCTAAAACAGTCCATTGCTGCTTGCGATAGCCATTTGTTTTAAGGCGTTTAGCGATATTCTGAGCAAGTTTATCATAAAATTTCACTTCATCTACTGCATATAAAAGCCTATCAACATCAGCAAGAGTGGTTAGAATCTCTTTTCTTTTTTTCACGGCAATAGCATCGCCATTGTTGCGGATGGAATCAATCTGCCCGCGGAGAGCGTTCTTGTCCTCCGAGCGGTAATTAAGATTTTTAATCATTTTCTGTGTAGTTGTAACCTTTTCATATAAAGAGGCGATATTAACAGCGTCGAGTTTGTGTTTAATCTGCCCTTTATCAAAGCTCATCGATAATTCGTTAGAACCGGTTTCATTATGTATAATTTTCATTTTAGCCATCCCGTCTGCGGGATTATAACTCAGCAGCTCCGCTCCGTCAATTTTTGCGGGGCGCCCTTTTCCGGCGGTGTAAATATCAACAAAGGAATAAGTTGGTGATATATCCTCAATTCTTGCCTGTCTCTGAAGGGTAGTGCCCACAGTAAAGACGTTAATATGCGGTAATCGCTTTGAAGGCAT
>JAACEJ010000315.1 GCA_011682565.1 Actinomycetota bacterium
TCCTATTTTCGCATGTTGGATAAAAACTCTGATCGACTCAGAATCGAGGAACTCGGCCAAACCACGGAGGGCCGCCCGCTGATTTTGGCAATCATTTCTTCACCGCAAAATCTTTTGCACTCTCAAGAGATCATTGAAAACAGGCGAAAATTAGCCGACCCGCGTACAATCGACGAGGAGCAGGCAGAGGAACTCATTTATAGCGGCAAAATCCTTGTGTCAATCAACTGCTCCATTCACCCCAAAGAAATCGGCCCGGGGCAAATGTCGATGCAACTGGCGTACCGTCTTGCAACCGATAACACAGAAGAAGTCAAAGCGATACTCGACAATGTTGTCGTTCTTCTCATTCCTGTGCACAATCCCGATGGTCTGGACAAAGTGGCAGCATGGTATGATGAATACAGAGGTACAGAATATGAAGCAGGCCCTCTGCCGTTTTTAGGCCAGAAATACTGTGGCCACGATATCAATCGTGACTGGATTGCGCTTACGCAGAATGAAACCCGGCTCACTGTGGAAAAAGTGTATAATGTCTGGCGCCCGCACATTGTTTTCGATTTGCATCAGATGGGTAGCCGGGGCGCACGACTGTTCCTTCCTCCTTATGTCGATCCTTATGACGATATGATCGATCCCATTCTACAGGCACAAATTGCCGAATTGGGCGCCGCGGTTACAGCCGATCTCACAGCCGCAGGGAAACGCGGTGTGGCCAACAATATAAAGTATGATGCCTATTCACCGGCACGTGCGTATATCAACTATCACGGCGGCATTCGTTTTCTGGGAGAAATTGCCTCTTGTCGTCTTGCCTCGCCGGTCACAACCAGCCCAGATCAATTTCAGGTGACACCTTCTTTTGATCCTGCAAAACGATCCTGGCGGCAGCCGTTACCCTGGCACGGAGGTAAGTGGCACCTGGAAAATATTGTCGATTATGCATTCCAGACATCTCTTTCGATTCTAAAATATGCTGCACATAATCGCCGCAACTGGCTGAGACAATCGTACCGCTCGGCACGAAATGCTGTCTCGCCCGGCGAGGACAAGCCCACATTTTTAGTTCCACCAGGACAGCACGATCCTTTTGCTCTACGAAATTTGCTTAGAATCCTCGATGAAGGCATGGTTGAAATTTACAAAGCAAAAAATAGTTTCATTGTTGATGGCACAAATTATTCTGCCGGCACAATTGTTCTCCCTTCGGCACAACCTGCGGGTGCCTGGCTTCGAACTTTGTTTACAATTCAACCATACCCATTTGTTACCAAAAACGGAAAATCCGTTCCGATACATCCTTACGATGTAACGGCGCATAATCTTCCCCGCCTGTTCGGTGTTGTAACGGAAAAAACATACTCCGCCATTAATGCAAAACTGGAAAACGTAGATCAGATCACATCCCCTTGTGGCCGGATCAATGGAACATCCCACGGCAAGGGATATTTCCTGAAATATAACAGCAATCAGGCAGTTAAAGTATTACAATGGCTTTATGACAAATCGAACAATCTCTTTTGGTTGGCCGATACTGTACGAGTCGATGGAAAAGTTTTTCAACCCGGCACAATTTGGATCAAAAGTTTGGCAGCCGATTTAACGCAAAAAATTACAAATGACTTTTCGTCGAATCTTTGGTATGTAGGCAACCTGGAAAATGTAGAAAAATATCACCTGCGCAAACCACGCGTTGCGTTGTATCAAAGCAACGTTGCTTCGATGGATGAAGGATGGACACGATATATTTTTGAAACTTTCGGTGTGGACTATGTCACGGTCAAAAATGCAGACATTAAAAAAGAGGCTTTGCACAAAAAATTCGACGCCATACTGCTGCCCGATCAATCAAAAAAAATCATTATCAATGGATGGGATTCCAACGTCATCCCGCCACAGTTCTCCGGCGGCATTGGCTTGACCGGTGTGGAAAATTTAAAACAATTTGTTAACGATGGCGGAACATTAATTGCTCTGAACCGTGCGACATCTTTACCAATCGACTGTTTTCATCTTCATGTAATAAATGCGACCACTGGTTTCAGTGCCTCTGAATATAACGTGCCGGGTTCTCTGCTTAAAATTATTATCAATAACACACAACCTTTGGGTTACGGTTTACCGAAAAAAATAGCTGTTTTTAACGATCAGAGTCCTGCCTTTTTGTGTTCAAAAAAAGAAACTATTGGCTTTTATCCCGGCGAAAAACTACTTTTAAATGGCTGGCTGAACGGAGAAAAATATTTAATTCAAAAAAGTGCGATTGCGGAAATTTCTATGGGGAAAGGTGTTGTTATCCTTTTCGGATGTCGTCCGCAATTCCGGGCACTTTCGCAGGGAACGTACAAATTGATCTTTAATGCGCTCATAAAAAGCAGCGCAAAAAAGGTTGATTTCAAAAAGTGAGGTGAATGATGACCGGAAAACCCAGTCCGTTTGTGCAAGCAAATGGGCCCTGGATTATAAGAAAGGCCCTGTCAGATTATTTGCGCGCTAAAAATATGTTCGACAATATGGATCGTGAAATATCGACCGGCAGAGATGTCTCTTTCGATTATTTAAAAAAACTTTCGGATATACTTTATACAATAAAAGAAGACTTGTATCTTATTTTCAAACGCGTTATTGATCCCCCGGAACGTAAATTTGAAAAAGCCGCCAAAATAACACCAAACGATAATGAAATTGAATTTATTAATAATGCGGGACTTTTATTTCACAAAGCAACAGTTGCCCGTGAATTGAAATATGTCATGGAGTATTACGCCACGGACAGCAAGGATTACAAACATACAAAAGATTCCCTGGACACATACTGGATAAGAATCAGAGAACTATTTGATGATGGTATTGAAATGATAAAACATCTCCTGGTGGAATATAGCAAGAATATTATTGTTCTGGATTTCCTTTTGGAAAAGGAACGGTATGTAACCGAGGCCCTTGGCGAAAGTCTCGATACGCTATTGCAACGAATTGAAGGCAAAGAACAATTCGACGATGCGTATGTACGGGTTGGAAAATATTGTCTCGAAAGCGGCTGGCGCGACCGGGCGAAAAAATATCTTGGAGAAGCACTGAAAATCAATCCGAAAAATGTGGAAGCCGGTAAATTATTGGCGCAGCCCGGATATTTCAGATTATGAGGCGAAACAAGTTACAGACAATAAATTCTCATTGATTTATATCGGAAAATAGCGTAATTTTTAATGAATGTATTAAACAAAAGAAATGTTATAGTAATGATTTAAATAATAGAACAGGCAAAAGGAGGAAAGCATGCAAATCAAAGAACAAATGCAAGGCGATGTAGCAATCATCGAGTTAAAAGGAAAATTAATGGGTGGATCGGAAACAATGGAAATTCATGAGAAGGTTAAAGAACTTATTTCCAAAGACGTTAAAAAAGTTGTCATCGATCTCGGCAAAGTATCATGGATGAACAGTACCGGCCTGGGTGCGCTCATGGGTTCCATGACTTCTTTAAGACATGTAAACGGAGATTTGAAACTTGCAAGGGTAACAGAAAAAGTTAAAAGCTTGTTCATGATCACAAAGCTTATCACTATTTTTGATACCTTTGACAATATTGACGAAGCAGTAGAGGCTTTTAGCAAATAATCGCTTATTGCGATATTGCAAGTTGTATTCTGAAAGGATATCTTATGAAGAAGTTGAAGACAATTTTTTCAAAAACAGCGCTGATGGCGGGCATATTGTCCATACTGGTAATTAAACTGATGGCCGGGCCGCCCCCTCCGACAGCAAAGCCCAAAAGAACTTTTTCTCCTGTTGAAATTCCTGCAAGTTCGTTTTCCGACTTTGATACTTTTGATGGCGCAGCATTAAAAAATGTGGTTCTTTTTTCTTATGATGCCGACAGCAGCAAATGGCACTTTATCCCCTCACAAATTGATGATCGGGATTCGACAGGTGATTATTTCGCCGATCGCGACAGTGTCTTTGAAACGACGGATGAACTGGTTTTCATGGCAATTGCGGCAGGAGATTCGGCGCCGCTTAGCGCATGGATCGATGAGCCAACATCGAAAAATTATCCCCGATACCAAATCACCTTAACGGATGATGTGTCCGAAAAAACAAGCTACGTGTATGTTTTCCGTACCGACGATCCGATGTTTTTCGATGACACAACAGATTACGTCCAATATTTCGGCAGCAGTGATCCACGGCCGGATAGAGTGCTGACCGACAATTACGAGCTCAGCCATGACAACGAAGGCTTGTGGACAAATTTAAATATCCGTCCGGCAGCCGGAGGTACCGGCGAGGACATTCTGGATCGAATGAAACTTCGACTCAAAGGAAAAGCGAAAATCGAAGAGTTGGGCGGAATCGAAATTACGCTGGATGTCAACGAAAGCCACATAATTAAAGACAAACCGCCGGATATTGTCGATGGCAAGATTCGCGTTATCCGGAGATGGAACATCAAGATTTCCTATCCGGTACCGGAGTTGGGCGGGCAAAAAATAGAAACAGACCCGTCATCTTTCACTTTCAAGTATTACGCCTATTCTTCCGATTTTGGCAGCGACACTTTTTCCATGCCGGATTACGTCACGCTGGATCTGGTGAGAATGTCTTTCGACCTCGACCCCACAGCTTATGGCATGCTTATGTTCGCGCCCAATATTTTGACCGAGTATCAATTCGGCGTGTTCATTGATAATCAAGATGACTTGGGAATCCCGCGCAATCTGGACATCCCCGGATGGAACTGGTGGATGCAAACCGGCAAACCCGGCACAATTCTTACCCAATCCTATTTACCGAAAATCGGTTCGAATCAATATCTGTATTACAAAGACAGCCCGAATGGAACGAACGACGGTACCGCGGATACCGGCTATGACGGATCATGGGGTGATACGGGAGTCAAATTTATAGGCCCGGGTATCACAGGTGCCATTCCCCTTTCTGCGCAATTATTTTTCTTTGGTCCTGATATTTCCGCGGACAGCGCCGAAGTTGTGCGCTCGTTTATGGAAACGCCGTTAAAGACGCAGGTTGAACAAAACGATGTAACTCCACCGGCAGTAATAACCGATCTTACAGCTTATAACGTAACCGATTCTACCGTTACCCTGGATTGGACTGCGCCCGGTGATGACGGCATGACCGGCGG
>JAACEJ010000316.1 GCA_011682565.1 Actinomycetota bacterium
TTGTTATTTATTTGTGATTTAGAATTTGTTGTTTGGGTTTTTCTAAATTTCGTTTTAGAAATTTAAGTAATAATAAAAAAAGGCGGTTTTTAAAAAAAACCGCCTTCTTTATTATGCTAAAAAATTCTCTCGTTTCCGGTTCCCCGGATTTCAGTTTTCCGCGTCCCCCCTTGCGGCGACTTTAAAGCAGCGAGTACAGAACCGTCAATCCCGCCATAACAATAGAAACCATACTCATCAATTTTATCAAAATATTTAAACTTGGGCCGGCTGTATCTTTAAACGGATCACCCACGGTATCACCGATAACGGCAGCCTTGTGGGCTGTCGATCCTTTACCGCCCATAACACCGCTTTCAATATATTTCTTTGCATTATCCCAGGCACCGCCGGAATTCGCCATGAAAATGGCCAGCACAAATCCAGTAGACAAGGCCCCGACTAACAGACCCATAACCCCGGCAACGCCGAATAAAAGCCCCATGACGATGGGCGCAATGATTGCAAGAAAAGAAGGCAGCATCATTTCGTGCTGTGCGCCACGCGTGGAAATTTCCACACAACTGGCATAATCGGGATCAGCCTTGCCTTCCAGAATACCTTTTATTTCGCGGAACTGGCGTCTCACTTCATCTACCATCTTTGAAGCAGCACGCCCCACAGCGGTCATGGTTAGTCCACAAAACATGAAGGCCATCATCGAACCGATGAACATGCCCATTAAAACTTTGGGGTTCATGAGGTTAACGTGATAGTATTCCATAAAATTGTTCAAGGTTGCATGGGATGTCGGAACAGAGCCGCCGGCCAGTTGCAGCGTCGTGTGCCCTATTCTGATCAAGCCGACTTTGATTTCTTCAATATAAGAAGCCAAAAGTGCCAAACCGGTAAGCGCAGCCGAACCAATAGCAAATCCTTTGCCTGTCGCAGCGGTTGTATTTCCCAGCGAATCCAGAGCATCGGTACGGCGTCGCACTTCTTCTCCCAAGCCGCTCATTTCCGCATTTCCACCGGCGTTATCGGCAATCGGGCCATAGGCGTCCGTTGCCAGCGTAATACCCAGCGTTGAAAGCATGCCGACAGCAGCGATACCGATTCCGTAAAGTCCCATGCTGATATTTTGTAAATTCCACCCGGCGGCAAACATAAAGGCGAGGATCGTACCGAGCACGATGGTCAAAACAGGAATTGCCGTGGACAACATCCCGGTTCCCAAACCGGAGATAATCACCGTTGCAGGTCCTGTTTTAGCACTCTCCGCGATGCTACGCGTGGGTTTATAAGCCTCGGAAGTATAATACTCTGTTGATTTGCCGATAACAATTCCCGTAACCAGCCCGGAAACAATGGACAACCAGATGCCCCACGGATTCGGTAATCCCAACCAAAGAAGAGCTCCGAGGGAAAATATCACAATCAGAATAGAACTTAAATTAATGCCCCGGCCAAGCGCCCTCAGAAGCTCTTTTTGTGTCGCGTCTTCTTTGGTACGAACGGCAAAGATTCCGATGATAGACAGAATTGTTCCTGTTGCAGCAATCAGCATCGGAGCCAAGACACCTTTTAACTGGATTGCAGGTCCCTGGCTGAGAAAAGCTGCCGCGCCCAAGGCCGCTGTTGCGAGAATCGAACCGGCATAGGATTCGTACAAATCGGCACCCATGCCGGCAACATCACCAACATTGTCGCCCACGTTATCGGCAATTGTTGCCGGGTTACGCGGATCATCCTCAGGAATACCGGCTTCCACTTTGCCGACAAGATCAGCGCCAACATCTGCAGCTTTTGTAAAAATGCCTCCGCCAACACGTGCAAACAGTGCCTGTGTTGAGGCGCCCATACCGAATGTCAGCATGGTCGTGGTAATGATGACCATCTTGTGCGTAATGTCGGCTTCTTTTATGAAAAAATGAAGAACCAAAAACCATATCGAAATATCCAGCAAAGCCAGGCCCACAACAACAAGTCCCATCACCGCACCACTGCGGAATGCGACTCGCAAACCATTGTTCAACGATTTTCGCGCTGCATTGGTGGTACGAGCAGAAGCATAAGTGGCGGTTTTCATACCAAAAAATCCGGCCAAACCGGAAAAAAAGCCACCCGTTAAAAAAGCAAAGGGAACCCAGCCATTTTGTACTTTGAAAATGGCCATTATTGTAAAAAGAATAGTGAGACCGATAAATACCAAGCCAACAACTTTATACTGCTGCTTGAGATATGCCATTGCTCCTTTACGAACATGGCCGGCAATTTTTATCATTTTTTCGTTTCCCTCACTCTCGCGCATTATCTGTTTAAAAAATACATAGGCAAAAATGAGTGCGAGTATCGAGGCAAACGGTATAATCCAAAACAAATAATTAAACATTTTTCATCTCCAATTGCGTCTTGATCTTCTTCAAAAACTTTCTGTTAGCGAGTCAGCTGCTCAAAATCCAAATCCCTGGGTAAGCGCAGAACGCCACCAGGCATAATGCTTGCCTTCAAGTTCCTTTAACGATGGAAAAGGATAGAAGAAAAATTCTTTTTGACTACCGACAAAAAAGCCGTTTTTTACTGTTCTATACAAAATATCGCGGAACATATAACGAATCACCGTTTTTGTCGGTTTTTCAGGATGTTCCTGCAGGCCGACAAGACAATCGCGCAAATGATCAATATTAGGATAAGGTAAATTATCTGTCGTCGCCTTGATCGGGTCAGTCGCCAGACCATTCAGTTGCAATTCCGTAAAAACAAGCTTTGGCACTGAAACGGGCTGCGCCGTATCCGTCACATAGTGACAAAAATCAAGGGGATTGAGATTACTGGCGATTCGAGGCGAGACAGGAGTTATTTCCTGATAAAGATGCAGTTCCCTGTCCTGCTCGGGTTGATACTCCTGTTTTTCTATGCTCAAAACACGTCCGTCGTCGGTGACGAGATAAAGATTCTTCAAAGCGCTCAATGGCAAGTGCTCCAGGACGCGGTAGATTGAAAGGTAAACTGAACGCTTTGGCTGCCCGTCCGGGTGGGGAACACAGCGCTTTTCGATATCTTGCAATGGGAAATAATCACTTTTGAAATCAGGGTCGATTTCAAAAAAAATCGCCTGACCTCGTGTTCTTTTTTTTGTGCCGACTGCATAATAATTCCCAAATTCTTCAGGCGGCAGCATTGAAGCAACGAGAGATTCAGGTAAAAGCGAAAGGTATAAATATGTTTTCATAAGACTGCCCTCTCCTCTCTACAGGCTTTAAATGAAAGAATATATCTGAACCGGTTCATTTTTTTTGAGCGCAAATATACCATAAATTATAATGAATGTCAATAAAGAAGTCTGCCGGAGTCCTGGGAATAGCAGGAGTTACCTCAATCGCACAAATTGCCGGCTGCACATCTTCCACTCGGTCTGCAAAACCGAATATTATTATCATGATTGCAGATGACGCCGGCTGGCGTGACATCGGTTATCATGGATCGGAAATCAAAACACCCTGTTTGGACAAATTTAGCAAAGAGGGCGTTGAACTGAATCATTCATTCCCACGCAGGAGCGTGGGAACGAGTAGAACGAGAAGAGACGGCCAAGTCTTTTGGGGAATCATTCGACAGGCGTTATCTTTTCTTTAAACCTGACCCCTGTTTTTCCCAGTTCATTCAGAACCGGTTGATAGATTTCCGGTATGACCGGAATGTGCACCCCGGAAATGTTGATGACCCGGTCCAGAATCAATTTCGATGCAATTGCAGCGGGCAGGCTGACAGTGCGTGCCATGGAAGAATCGCCGTTTGCAATGCCATAATCGACAAGCAGAGACGTGATGTTTTCTTTTTTCCCGTTGGGAAAATCGACAATAAAATCATGTTGCATGACGACCATATCACGTTCGCCTTTTTTGTAGGCCATTTTTTCGAGCATGCGCGCAGTGAGCACATCGAGCAAGGTAGGCGGCTCAGCCATGACCTTGTCGTTGCTGAACAATCCCAGCCATTCCAGACGCTGCATGATGGCGGAATCCATTGAGATATTTAAAAATGCCGCTGTTTTTTCTTGCAAAGCGTCATCATTTTCGGCATTGACAAGCGATGCTGTCACGTCAGCATACGTCTTTCCCACGAGTCCCGGGTTCACATCTTCATTAAGAAAACCGAGTTCTACGATTTTTTCAAGCGTTTCGCACCACCCCGGATACCGAAGCGTACCCCTGAAAAGTGTCTCGATGTTTTTTAAGCCGTATAAATCCTTGTACAAAATCGAGTCGCGGTTCGGGTAAACTTCAAGTTCTCCCAGGCCATCGATAACTTTGGGCCAATGGTTTTTAAATAATTCTTTTCCGGGAATTTTAATTTCCTTGCCGTTTCGTAAAAATTGTGCTGCATTACGTCCGGCCATCAACACGCCGCGGGGACTCCAGGAAAATTTATAGCCAAAAGGATTGTCGTTTGCATCCGATGCCGGCAAGCCTCCGGTGCAGGATTCAAATGAAATGACCCGGCCGCCTCTTTTTTCAATATCGTGAATAATTTTCATGGCGGATATATGATCGACACCGGGGTCCAGGCCGATCTCGTTCAATAGCAGGATGCCCCTCGCCCGGGCACGAGCATCCAACGCCCGCATGGCATCGCTCACATAAGAAGTTGTAACAAGGTGGCTTCTATATTTCAAACATAATTCTGCAACCCGGGCATGAAAAGTGTGCGGCAACAAACTTATAGTGAGATCAGCATTGGCCATCACTTTTTCCAGTTTGGCGGTGTCATTGACGTCTAAATAAAGTGTCTTTCCCCGGGGATGACCATCCACAAGCACATTCGCTCTGTCAATGTTCAGACTTGTGACTAAAAGTTGAATGCCCTGCCGGGCCAACAGGTAGCGTATTAATGGTTTTGCGACCAGACCCGCACCAAGGAGTAAAACATTTTGCATCAGATTTTCGTTTCCTTTGCACGATCGAGATATTCGCTTAAATAACGATAGGTGGGCGTTAGTTGTCCTTTATAAAGAATAACCGCGCGCTTGATTTCCGGGGGAAAATTGCAATTCTCAAAATCCTGATGCAAGTCTGCATTCACTATGCCGGGAATAAATGGCCACAACGCCTCACTGAATGCAGCAGAGGCGTCGCGCGGCAATTCAGCAG
>JAACEJ010000317.1 GCA_011682565.1 Actinomycetota bacterium
AAACGGTAAGCTTTTCACCTCTGTATTTGACGAGCCCTTCATATATGTTGTTAATGTAGATTCGCTCTTTGCCCTTGTGCGAGATAAGCATAGCGGATTACCGCACGATTTCCGACTGAATCAGAACTATCCCAACCCCTTCAATGCCGAAACATGGATACGGTATACTGTGCCGAGCCCAGGTAATATACGTCTCGATATCTACGATATTTCAGGCCGCAGAATACGGACGCTTTTGGACGGGAGGCAGTCCCCTGGTACACACCGGGTGAAATGGGACGGCCGAGATTCTTCGGGGAAAGGAGTGAGCAGCGGCGTGTACCTGTGTCAATTAAAAGCGGGAGAAAGGATGCTGACACATAAGATGCTACTGGTAAGGTAGGCACAATTATCGTAAAAAGTAGAATTATTTCTGTGTATGGAGCCATGAGACAAAAACTGTTGTTCATTTTGAACAGCCTATCTAATGGAGATGGCTGCACAGGCGCGGCAACACATGGGTTTTTGGGCTGGATGACTTGAACGGCCTTGATGATATGCGTTAGGCATCGTAATTAATCACACAACTAGCACAAAAAGGATGGAAAGGAAAATTTGCAATGAAAAAAATAATCAATTTGCTTTTCTGTCGGTTTTTTGTAACCGTGAGTTTCGTACTTTTTCTCTCACTTTTTGGGGCTTGCAAAAGAACTTTTTCGCCTGATGAGAAAACCGCAAATGATAAACCTGAAGCTGACAAAAATTACATCCACCTGCAAAATCAGAGCGATCATTCCGGCATATTGATTCAATTAATGGATACGGATGTGATGGCTGTTACGGATTCGCTGGGTTATTTTGTGTTGCCAAAAACGACAGATGGAGAATATACTCTTCAAGCTAAATATCCGTTTTTTGAAATTTTTGAGCAAAGAGTGGAGGTTACGGACAGTGTGCTGCAAACAAAAATCCGGATTGAGCTTGAACAGCAGATTCAATTTTGGGTTGAACCAGCGGAGACGACTTTTTCTATATCTGAAAAAAATAAATTTTGGAAATACAAAGCATATGCAACAAATATTTCCGATAATGTTTATGAAGGACGTTCTCGATCCGGTACATCTGAGTGGGGGCTTGTGCCAGAAAATATCAACTGGAATTTTGGTGGAAATGACAACATCAACTCAAAACGCTGTTTTCAAGACTTTACATATATTGGCCCAATTGATATTCTTGAAGGAACGTATATGTATCTTCAACCTGGGGATACCACATATAGAAGAAAAGAAGATATTTGTTTACTTGGTTTTGAATGCACGCCTCCGGGAAGAACCTATTTGCTGTTTTACGTCTTTGTGGACCAGATGCATTTTGATGAATATTTTCAGCGTAGGTTTTTTGTTGATGGCAAAACAGACAGTAGCCAGATATATAATCCCTTAACCAAATCGTTCTTTACAAAACGTGAATTGTTCCGTCCTACAATTATTCATTTTACACATTAACACAGGAGACACGATCATGAAAAAGCATTCAAGGATTTTCTTATTTAGTTTGATGATTTTTGCAAATTTCGCTTTCTTTTCCAATGTTGTATTTTCCTAACAAGAGCAATTTGTTGACAAACTTTTTAGCAAAAGATTTATTTTTACACCCAAAGGAAGGGAAATTTTTGTGAAATTTTCGGAAACCGCAAGCCAGATAGAGATGGAAAATATTATTAGACAGGCAGATTGTTCATTGAAAGATTATGAATTAAATGGAGAATATTATAAAGTCTGCATTCTTCGAACAGGGAGGTCATTCGAAGATGTAAAAAACCAGCTTTTGCGGAATCCGCTTGTTACAGGGCTTATGCCTGTATTTGTTGATCAGGAGGGGTATGATAGGTATGTCGTTCCTGATCTGTTTACAGTGCAATTTAATGAAAACATTGCAGAAAAACGTATCACAGAAATTTTAAATGTTTGGGGCAGTAAAATTGTTTATGATCATTGGACACCGGGATTTTACACAATAAGCCTTCCTGAAGGATTGGACGTTTTCGAAGCAGTGCGTAAATATATGGAGTGGCAAGAAGTAAAGTTTGTAGAACCTGTTTATTATTGTCTTCAGAATGAAGAACTTTCAGATACCTATTTCAATTTGCAGTGGCATACAAACAACACAGGTCAGGAAACAGGCTACGTCATAGGGCATGATATTAATGTCTTGAGAGCCTGGGACATTACCGAAGGTGACCCTGATGTGATTCTAGCAATACTGGATTCCGGAATCGATTTAACACATCCGGACCTAGCTGCTAACATTGCTTCTCGGGGAAACGATGACTGGTTTTTCGACTCAAGAGAGACGTATAAGGATGAAGTTGAACCTTGGGCTACAGGTGAACATGGTACCCTAATTGCAGGAATAACATCCGGAATAAAAAATGATATTGGTGTTAGAGGAATTGCTTCTTCTTGCAAAATGATGCCAATAAGAAGAAATAGTGACGGAAATCAGGTTTCTTACCAGGACCGTGCAGATGCTATAAATTATATAGTCAGCAGAAAAAACGATTTTATTGGCATTATATTAAATTGCAGTTGGTACACGAGCGGGGATATAACAGTAATTCACAATGCTATTCAAAATGCGGTTAATAATAGCATTCCTGTGTTTTGCGCTGCCGGTAATAGTAATTCAACTCCTGTTGTATATCCGGCAAAATATCCGGAAACAATTTCTGTAGGAGGCATGCCTCCCTGTGGCGAAGTTAGAAAAGTACCTTCGTATTGTGGCTCGTATAGGTGGAATGAATATTGGGGCAGTAATTATGGTCCAAGTTTGGATATTTCAGCTCCCGGCTCAGCAATTTATACAACCGATATGCAGGGGACTAATGGTTTCAATCCTGATGAAAGTGGGCAAATAACAACCGATCTTGCTGATCAAGATTACACACGATATGCAGATGGCACATCTTTCGCTTGTCCTATGGCGGCTGCAACAGCAGCTTTAATGCTTTCAGTCAATTCTGATTTAACTGTCTCTGAAATACGCTCAATTCTGCACAACACAGCGGATAAAGTAGGTGGATATACTTATGTGAATGGTCGCTGCAATGATTTGGGATATGGTCGTCTTGACACCTACGAAGCTCTCAAGAAGACTATCGAAGACTATGGCGGCACCATCGGCGGCAGCGGGAAGACAATCACTTTTCACGAAGATATTACCATCAATAGCGGCGTTACGCTCACCATTCTGTCGGGTACTACCGTGAACTTTGATGCCGGGAAAAAACTCACTGTAAACGGAAAACTGGTAGCAAACGGCACATCTGCTAATCAAATAACATTTAAAGCCACCAGCGGCACCTGGAATGGCATCAAGTTCATCAATGCCGATAATGCCGGTTCTCTCAAATATTGTAAAATTCAAAACACAACAAGAGCCATTCACATTGACAATTCTGATGTAACCATCGAATCAAATGAAATTGATAATTGCAGTGACTATGGCATTTACATCTACAATGCCGAGCCAACAATTTACAACAACTATATTCATGATACCGACAGCTATGCTATCGCGGCGAACAACGCGGGCAATACCTTTATTCGTAAAAACTCATTCATAAATTGCAAAGGTGGTGTCGCTGTTTGGGGAAGCAGCACCATTAAACTGCGAGGCTATAGCGGCAGCAGCTATGGTCTTAACAAGATTGACAATTGGGGAAGCGGGTATGGCGTCTACATTCTCGGCGGCACACCCGATCTTGGGCAGTATTCCCCTTCCTCCCAGAGAGGCTACAATGATATTTTGCGGGACACCCAATATGCTGTATACAAAGCGAACAGCGGCGAGGTGGATGCAGAAAAAAACTATTGGGGCGGCACGCCGCAATCTTCCTGGTTCTATGGAAACGTCAACTATGACTTTCCTCTTTCTTCCTCTCAGGGAGCTGGATCTAATCTGGAGAAATCCACAGGCATCGACCCGGACAAGGAACTGTTGATAGAAGGCAACGAGCTTGCTGACGCCGGAAAGTTTCGGGAGGCATCGGATGTTTACAAAAGCTTGATTGATCAGTTCCCCGACTCGCGTCATGCCGGAAAGGCTCTGGCGTGGGCAATGGCCGCGGAGAAATCACTTGATGCACTTGAGTCGCAAAGGGACTATTTGAATAAAATGACGGGACATAAGAATCCCGACGTGAGAGGCAAAGCGCTGCTATGGTTACAGACTCTGGAAGCAAATGCAGGAAATAAAAAAACATCAGGAGATATCGTTAACGCTGTTCCAATCGATGACCCTATAGGCTGGGAAATCAGGCTGAATTGGGCCAACGATCTTTTGAATCTATACGCCGATTCTTTATCGGCAGAAAATGTTTTCAATGAATTACAAAATGTTTATTCGGATGTTGCAACTTCCGAAGCCATTCAAATGATACGAAAAACGGCTCGTTCGTCTGAAGAAGCGTCGCTGCCCAAACCGGCAGCCTCATTTTCTTCTTCTGTTTTACCATCAGATTTCTCAATAAGCCGGAACTATCCTAATCCTTTTAATCCGTCCACCACAATAAACTATTTTACTTATAAATGAAATTTCTATTAGTAAAAGGAGAAAAACCATGAAACGTTTTATACTTTTCCTCTTGTTGCTTCCGCAACTTGCACTCGCTTCATTTTGGGCAAAAAACTTGACTTATTCGGGACATGATTGGAACACTTTTAAAATGAAGCAGCTTTCGTGCGATGTGGAGGTGTACGGCCTGTTTTACCAAACGACCATCACTTATGAAATTGCTCTGACGCCCACTAATTGGACTTCACCATGGTCGGGTAGTTATGAAATCTATTGGGATTTCACCCTGGTGGACGATGCGGTGATTACCGATTGTTGGATTAAGCCGGCCGGTCAAGCAGATTTTATCAATGCCGAAATTGTCGATCTGGACAGCGCGGAAAAGCGCTATCAAAAAAATCCGCACAATCAACCGCGGCTTTTACTGCGGCATCGTTTCCAGCGTCAATGGAACGGCACGCTGATGAAGCGCTTCCAAATGCGCTTTTCGCCGGTCACGCTGACCGCGACGCCGGTCATAAAAATTCGTTATCTGTCACCCATCCGGCCCTATTATGACGCACGCCGTG
>JAACEJ010000016.1 GCA_011682565.1 Actinomycetota bacterium
CATGCATCCGAGATAATATGATGCATCGTTAATAACAGAACGTGTTTTTGCTCTTCAAGCCTGATGAGGATTGTCCGCAACAAGGGGCCATTCCCGAGATCAAACGGAGTCTGGGCAGCTTTATTTGCAGCTTCTTTCAGTTCCTTTTCTCTTTCCTCAGGCGGCAGATCGGACAGGTCGAGCTGCTCCAAAGTCAGTTTCAACTCCGGATGAATAATCTGCACCGGTTTTCCTTTTTCCGAAACAAAAGTTGTCCGCAGGACTTCGTGACGCAGGCTCATCTCATCCAATGTCTTTTGCATGGCTGCAATGTCCAGTTTTCCTTTGAGCAGCACAGCAGCAGGATTATTGTAGAGCGGTGTGCCCGGTTCAAGTTGTTCCAGGAACCACATTCTCTGCTGTGCATAAGAAAGCGGGAAGCGGTTTGTTTCACGACGTGCAGGAATTATTTTTGATTCTGCGAGGTTAACATTTTGCTCTTTTAAGAGCAATTCCAACAGCTTTTGCTTCTCGGGAGAAAGTTTGGAAATGTCTTGTATTATATCGTCCATTTTTGCGATTATTAAACCAGCCTAGTTTTCATCATTCTTTTTTTTGAGTAATTCTCTCACTTCTTCTTCGGAAAGATTTTCAACCATTCTGAATGCATCCGCGATCTTTTTCTCTTTATCATTTTCCAGTTGACGCGACGATTCGATAATTTCACTCAACGTAGCGATTGTCGGCGATTCGAACAGGTCGCGCAAAGGCAACTCGACTTTAAAAGTATCGCGCAGCCGGGAGACCAATTGCGTTGCCAGCAAAGAATGACCGCCGAGATCGAAAAAGTTATCATGGATGCCGATGCCTTCAATGCCCAACAATTCGCCCCACATTTGTACTATTTCTTTCTCTATTTCATTCCCCGGTGAAACATAGGGCGTTGGCAGATTGGGCCTCGGGTAGCGCTTGGCAGAAACTTTCGTTTTTGATTCTTCCGATTCTTCCTTTTCTCGCAATGATTCCAGAGAAACCCATTGCCTGATCCTCTGGTTCAAATCGCCGGTAGACACAACAATTTGCGCGTAATTCGGGTGACTAAAAATCGACTTGAATGCCTCCAGTCCTTCCTTTGGCTCGATGACATATTCTTCGATGCCGGTTTTTATTTCACTCTCCGTGTTATTCTTGGGAAACTCCCAACCGTCCCAGTTTACACTCGTCCAGTTCACAAGTCCATTTCGCTTATTCAAATTTGCCACGGCATCAAGAAAGGAATTTGCCGCAGCATAAGCATACATACCCATACCGCCGAGGATCGATGACAGCGAAGACTGCAAAATAACAAAATCAAGATTTTTATCTTTTAAAACATTGAGCAAATTTGCAGTGCCGTAAATTTTGGCCGCGAACTGTGCTTCACATTCCTCTTCCCGGGTTTCCTGGATGGCCCGTGTGGCATTCCTCCCGACAAGTCCCGCAGCGTGAATAACGCCGTCCAAATCACCAAATTTCTCCCCGACGTGCCGAACCGCTTCGCGCATTTGGTCTTTATCTGCAACATCAGCGTTTAAAACGAGAACCCGGGCGCCATGCCCTTCGAGTGTATTCAATTTATTGATTTTCACAGCGACGGCATCACCGTCTCCATGCTCAATGAACCACTTGTTCCATTCTTCACGAGCGGGGAACTTTGCGCGATCAATAATAGCCAATTTGGCCCTGAACTCTTTTGCCAAAAATTCAGACAACAAAAAACCAATATCTCCCAAACCACCGGTTATCAGATAAACGCCGTTCTCCTTCAACCTGGGTTTTGATCGATCTTTATCTTGAAATCGAAGTGGCTCAAAAGTTTGCAGCCATCGCCGGTTTTTTCTGTAAGCAACCACCATCTCGGAGAGAGGCGCGTCGAATTCCGCAAAAATACGTTGCAAATCAGATTCTATTTCAAATTCTTTTTCCAGATCGACAAGACGGCAGACAATGTTCGGATATTCCTGCGGAATAACCCGAGATGCTCCGGCAAGCGTGGCATTCTCACAATGCAGTTCCTCATCGCCACTTGTATCAAACACACCCGAAGTAACGACAGTGAATTCAATCTTTGATGTAATACCTGATTTGCCAAATCCCTTCACCAGATAAAGAAGACTCTTGAATCCTCTGTCCTGGGCATCGGCTATCGTTTTAAGCGTCAGATCTTCATCTTTATTCCCGAATGAACTCCAGGCATGGACGATCCGGTCAGGAATCCACGTATCAAGCTCAAGTCGGTTCAATAGTTTTTCATAGTCTTTACCATTTTTCGGATTGATCGTAATGAAATCCGGATTAGAGTCGTCGTATTCTTTTCCGGGGCGAACAATCCTGAAACGATCTCCATTTTTCAGAAATTGCTCAAGGCTCGAATTCACTTCTTTGACATCGAGAAATAACAGCCACTTTTTACTTTCTCCGCCGGAAGCTAATACCGGCGATGTAACGGCTCTTTTCCATGAAGGAGCATAAAACCACTCGTTCACATTTTTCTTTTTCTTACTTTGATCCGGCGCTCCCTGTATGCCAGTTGGCTCTTCCACGTCCATCCAATATCGCTGGCGTTCAAAAGGGTAGGTTGGCAGAGGAATGCGATGGCGGCTTTCCTGTGCATAAAATCCATTCCAGTCGATTTTTCCTCCGGCAAGCCATATTCTGCCAAGGGTATTCAAAATGAAGACCTCGTCGGAAATTGACTCCTGCGGATGATGAAGCGACGACAAAACAACCTGATCCGGAGTTATCGCAGAATTTCGTCGTGTCAACGTATTCAAAGTATTGCCCGGCCCGATTTCGAGAAAAATATAGTCCGAGTCCCCGACCAATTCACCGATGCCCTGACTAAATCTGACACCATTCCGCAAATGGGTGGAATAATATTCGGGGTCGGTTGCCTGTTCTTCGGTAATCCATGTTCCGCTGACATTTGAAATATAGGGAATTTCGGGTTTGTGCAGATCGACTTTACGTACTTTTTCTGCAAATGGAGCCAGAATGGCATCCATCATTGGCGAATGAAAAGCATGGGATGTGTGCAATCGTCGGAATTCCACACCTTTTTCTTTCAGTGTCGATTCGAGTTTTTCAACGGCAGGAAAATCGCCGCTGACGACGGTAAGTGATTCTGCATTTACAGCGGCTAGAGACAAATCATCATTTAGAAACGGCAGCAGTTCATCTTCATCAAGATGAACACTCAACATGGCACCGGGAGGCATTTGCTGCATTAAATCGCCCCGGGCAGCAACGAGGTGCAAGGCATCCTGCAGCGAAATGACACCTGATAAACATGCAGCTACATATTCGCCGATGCTGTGGCCGATCATTGCTCTGGGTTTAACGCCCCACTCCATCCATAATTTGGCCAGGGCATATTCGATCACAAATAATGCGGGTTGGGTGAATTTGGTTTGCGACAATTTTTCCCGGGCGGTTTCTTTTTGTTCTTTAGGCGGGTATAATATCTCTTTCATATCCAACCCAAGGAGCGGCTGGAGGAGATTACAGCAAAAATCAATCTGTTCTTTAAAAACCGGTTCGCTCTCGTATAAATCCCGCCCCATGTTCACATACTGAGCCCCCTGGCCGCTGAACATGAAAACAACAGGCTTTTCGGCCACTTTTTGCGGATGAGATGAAACGAGCACTCGCCGGGGATCAACTTTGCCCAGTGTTTTAACAGCATCTTTAGAAGACTCGCAAACAACGGCCATCCGATGGTTGAAAGCTTTGCGACCGACTTGGAGCGTATACACTGCATCTGCAAATTTGATCTGCGGATTCTCACGGAGATAATTGACAAAATTCTCCCGGGCATTGGCAAGAGCCGCATCCGATCTCGCCGAAAGCAGCACGAGTTGTTGCTGCCGTGAAGCCCCGGATTCCTCCTGCTGTGGCGCTTCCTCCATAACCAGATGAACATTTGTACCGCCAATACCAAATGAACTCACCCCGGCTCGTCGCGGTATGCCGCCTTCAGGTTCCCAGTCCGTCAATTCGGTATTGACATAGAACGGACTGTTGGCAAAATCGATTTTGGGATTGGGAATAGTAAAATTTATACTGGGGGGTAATTTCTTTTTTTCAAAAGCAAGAGCCGTTTTGACGAGGCTGGCCGCGCCGGCGGCTGCATCCAGATGACCGATATTTGTTTTTACTGAACCAATGGCGCAAAAATGTTTTTTATCGGTCTTTTCCTTAAAAACCTGAGTCAGGGCGGAAATCTCAATCGGATCTCCCAAGTTCGTACCCGTACCATGTGTTTCAATGTACGTAATCGTTTCCGGATCGACACCGGCGACAAACTGTGCATCGGCAATGACGTGCTTTTGTCCTTCCACACTTGGCGCTGTATAACCGACCTTGAGCGAGCCGTCGTTGTTGCAGGCAGCGCCTTTAATAACTGCATAGATATGGTCGCCATCCTGAAGCGCATCTTCCAGTCGTTTCAACAAAACCATGGCAACGCCATTACCGGCAATTGTTCCATTCGCCTTTGCATCAAAAGCGCGGCAATGCCCGTCCGGCGAAAGGATCATTCCTTCCTGGTAACTGTATCCCGATTTTTGCGGCAGGGAAATCGTAGCGCCACCGGCCAGGGCCATATCACTTTGGTAGCTCAACAAACTTTGGCAGGCGAGAAAAGTTGCAACAAGTGAAGTTGAACAAGCTGTCTGCACATCCAGGCTTGGACCACGCAGGTTCAATTTGTAAGATACTTTAGTGGTGAGAAAATCTTTTTCATTGCCAATGGAGATCTGGTAGCCTTCAGCCGTGCTAATAGCGCCCCGCCGCGAAGACAGAAACGGCAGAATATAGGTATTCATCCCCACGCCACCGAATGCGCCGATCAGGCCGTCATAATCTTCGGGATTGTAGCCCGCATTTTCCAGCGCTTCCCAGGCGCATTCCATAAACAAGCGATGTTGAGGATCCAAATCCTCTGCTTCTTTAGGGAAAAAGCCGAAAAATGAAGCATCAAATTTATCTACATCCTGTAGTATCCCCCGCGCCCGCACATAATTCGGTTCCCTGAAAATTTTTGCATCCACCCCTGATTCGAGCAGTTCCTCGTCTGAAAAGAAGGAAATCGACTCGACCCCTTTAACCAAATTCTCCCAAAATTCATCCACACTACCGGCGCCCGGAAAACGCCCTGCTATCCCTATAATTGCAATGTCAAGTCCCTCGATGGGTTCTGATGCCTTTACTTCATCCACTAAGTTTGTCTCCTATACCTCATTCGTTGCCTTTGTTTTTGTAAGCTGGCTCTTTGCTTCATTGCTCTTTCCTGAGACTGTGCCAGAAGTGTATTATCATTTTTATCTCTGTTAAGGAATTGTGCCAGAGTGCTGATCGTTGGGTATTGAAATAATTCTACAACGGATAAATCTTGACCCAGTTTTTCCTGGAGCGCGGCGTGCAACTTTATCATTGTTAAAGAATGGCCGCCCAAATCGAAAAAATTATCATGGATACCGACCTGTTCCACATGCAGAACTTTGCGCCAGGCTTCTGCGAGTGTTCTTTCTATCTCGTTCTGCGGCTTGACGTATTTCGTTTTCGAGAGCCGCTTGGAAAAATCCGGATCAGGAAAAGCTTTACGATCAATTTTACCGCTTTGCGTAAGCGGAAACTTGTTCATTTTAAGAAAAGTTGACGGCACCATATAATCAGGCAATTTTCTCTTTAAAAAAGCCATCAAATCCTCCGGTTCGGGAGCAGACTTTGCTTCAACCAGATAAAAAGCAACCAAACGCGAATCACCGGATTTATCTTTTGGCGCCAAAACAACGGCATTCTTTATCTCGTCGTGCTCCATTAACGCGGATTCAATCTCCCCCAGTTCAATTCTAAAGCCACGCACTTTAACCTGCTGATCAATTCTTCCCAGGAATTCGATATTCCCATCACTCAAATATCTCACCAGATCACCGGAGCGGTAAAGCCGCTCACCCGGTTCCTGGAGCCAGGGCGTGGGGACAAATTTTTCCGCCGTCAAATCGGGACGGCCCAGGTAGCCGCGCGCCAGGCCAATACCGCCGATATACAGTTCGCCGGGAACGCCAATGGGTACGGGATTCATCGACGCATCCAGAATATAGATGCGAATATTGTCAATTGGAAAACCAATCGGAATATTATCGTTTAGAACCGGAGTGCCGTTTACAGTATAACTTGTGGCACAAACAGTAGATTCCGTCGGTCCATAAGCATTTATGAAACGACGGTTTTTATGCCAACGATTGACGATGTTTTTCGTACAGCTTTCTCCGGCAGAAATTATTGTTTCCAGTTTCGGCAATTCTGTTTCCGGCAAAACCGCCAAAATAGAGGGCGGCAAAGTAATGGTTGTTATTTCACGCTCCTGCAATGCTTTTAATAATTTTGGACTGGAAAGCATTGTCTCACGGTCGATGAGGTGAAGTGCGGCCCCGGAAATAAGCGCCATAAAAATTTCCGATACAGAAGCATCGAAACTGAATGATGCAAATTGCAAAACTTTGCTATCGGATCGAACTGCAAATACTTTAATCTGGGCCTGCACAAGAT
This sequence comes from Actinomycetota bacterium, assembly GCA_011682565.1. Lineage (GTDB taxonomy): Bacteria > Zhuqueibacterota > Zhuqueibacteria > Residuimicrobiales > Krinioviventaceae > Hydrothermomicrobium. Next base: position 6,571 of record JAACEJ010000016.1, read on the forward strand.
TTACAAGCCCACGATGGGTGAGCATGACACCTTTCGGACGCCCGGTTGATCCCGAAGTATAGATGATATAAGATAAATTTTCCGGTCTTGAAATACAAGATAAATTATCAGTACTTTCATTTACAAATGTTTCCGCCTCCTTGTCTAGGTAGAGGTATTTGCCTTTAAAAGCCGGCAAGCGATCCTTAATAGTGAAATGTGTGAGCACCAAACTGACGCCCGAATTTTCCATCATATAAGCCAGGCGTTCGGATGGATAGTAAGGATCAAGAGGCAGATAAGCGCCGCCGGCCTTGAGAATTCCCAAAAGGCCGATCACGACATCCAGAGATCGATCGATGCAAAGGCCAACAATATCTTCCGGACCGACCCCGGCTTTGCGCAGGTAATGCGCTATTCGGTTCGCGCGTGAATTGAGTTCCCCGTATGTCAAATTCTGTTTTTCAAAACTCACTGCGATGGCTTCAGGATTGCGCTCAACCTGTTCTTCAAAAAGAACATGAATATTTTGGTGAATCGGAAGCGGCACTTTTGTTTGGTTCCAGTCGGAAATCATTCGTTTTAATTCAGTCCTCGGCACAAGCGGAAGCATTGAAACTTTCGCGTCAGGATCAGCCACAATGCTCTCGAGTAAATTATGGAAATGATCGAGCATTCTGGAAATTGTATTCGGTGCAAATAAATCCGTGTTATAAGTGAGGGATGCACCCAATCCGTCCTTTGATTCCGCCATCATCATTGTAATATCAAATGGAGCAACCTGCTCTTCTATAGGTATTGCCTCCAGTGGAATCCCGGCGAAATCCATTTTTTCTCCTTCGATGCCCAGAGAAAGCGACGAGAGTCCTTCTTCGTTCAACAAGTGCGCACGCTGGTAAACAAACATGACTTGAAAGATCGGCGTTCGGCTTGTGTCCCGCACCGGCGCAAGTTTTTCCACGAGTTGGTAAACGGGATAATCCTGGTGATCGATCCCTTTAACAACTGTGTTGTGTACCTGATTCAGAAAATCATAAAATGTTAAATCTTTATCAATATAAGAACGCAGAGGAATTGAATTAACAAAATAACCAACGATATCAGCTAATTCCGGTCTGCTCCTTCCTGTTGTCGGTGTGCCGACGATTAAATCTTCCTGGCCGCTGTAGCGGTACAACAACACTTTAAATGCCGACAATAAAGTCATATAAAGAGTCACACCGGCTTTCTCGCTTAACTGCCGGAGCTTTTGCGTAAGTTCTGGACTGAATTTGACAGACTGATATTTGCCATTGAACGTCTGTACCGCGGGTCTGGGATAATCGGTCGGTAAATCCAGAACGGGAAGTTGACCCGACAGCTTTTCAGACCAATACTTCCATAGCTCGGCGCCTTTTTCTCCGGCCAGCATTTTATTTTGCCATTCAACATAGTCCGAGTAGCGTACTTTGACGGGCGGTAAAACAAATTCCTCATCTCTGTGCGCATAAAGCAATCCGAGTTCATTTGTTATAACAGCCAACGACCACATGTCCGTAACAATATGGTGGGCGGCCAGCATAAGAACACTATCATTTTCGTCTCGCTTGAGTAACGTCGCCCGGAATAACGGCCCGGACACAAGATCGAATGTTTGGCTTGCCAGTCGATTGAGACGTTCGTTAAGTTGATTCCGTTTCCATCCGAACGCATTTTCGATTTCAAAAGCGACTTGTGCATGTTTGTGCACCTGCTGTACGGGTTCCCCTTCGACCAATCGAAAAGTTGTACGCAGCGAGGCATGACGATCTACCACTTTTTGCAGCGCGGTGCGCAGCGCTTTGACATCCAGTTCGACACGAATACGGACAGCATAAACGGGATTGTAAATGCTCTGTGGTGTCATCTGGTGCTGAAACCACATCGCCTGCTGGCCAAGTGAAAGCGGAAAATCACCAACTTTTTCGCCATCAAGAGGAACAATGCCATCAGACTGTGATCCGGCATTTGCTATATCGATCAAGAGATCAGCGGCCAATTCCTTAATCGTGGGGCCAACAATTAATTTAGCAATGGCCAGTGTCACACCCAATGATTTCTCAAGCTTTGCCTGTAACTCGATAGCCATAATGGAATCGAGTCCGAGATTGGTAATCGGTTGATCGGGATCGATACGCTCCGGCGACATACCCAGCACCCGGGCAACATGTTTTTGAATCGTCGAAATCAATAATTGCTCACGCTCATTTTCCTCACCGGCCAACAATGATTCCCGCGAGAATTCCTGATCTTCGTCCGAAAGGGAAGCTTCTTTCACGACGCCATTACCGCTCTCAGCTACCAACTCTTGCAGCTCTTTTTTCATATCCTCTGCCAGAGCAACCAGGTGCAATTTTTCGATAGCAGCAAAAAGCTCACCTTGTTCATCAACAAGATAAATATTTCCAAGCAAAGAAGGAACGGGATGATCTTCTTTAGAAATGAGTTGCGCATAACACCACAAGTCTCCACCCTTGTAATCACATTTTCTCATTTTCTCTATACCGGCAGGAAGAAAAGCTTTATGAACATCAGGTGCGGTTAAAGTTAAAAGCTGAAAGCACGCATCCAATATAGCAGGATGAATTTGATAGGCCTTACTTTCCTCCATTACTTCCTGAGGAACTTGCAGTTTGGTGAGTGCAATGTTTCCGCCCTGGAGAATTGGAGAAAAAACCCGGTAATGATATCCAAGTGAAATCCCATTTTCCCGCAAAGAATCAAAAAACGATTGCGTCGAATGTTCAACGCAATCCTTTGCAAGTTCTTCAAAAGCTTTGAACGGATAAGAAAACTCATCACTCTGTCCTATTGCCGCTTCTCCCTGCATGTGGAGTATCCAGGAAGCAGCATCGTTCTGCAAACTGAAAGCTTTGAATTTGACCTGCTCATTTTTCGGTGAGACAACAAATTGTACGTTCGTCGTTTCATCCTGTGGAAAAAGACGGAGATCTTGCGTAAACCTGATATTTGAAAGTGTCACTTCCTTTTGTTTCAGACTTTTAGAGACTGCGGAAAGTGCCATCTCGACAAAAGCTGAAAGCGGAAAAATATTTGTACTATAAATTGAGAAATTATTTAAAAACGAGGGTACGCCTCCGCTAAAAGTATTTTGGAATTGAATATCTTGCAACGGTGAGTGAATCTCATAACCAAGAAGCGGATGTACCTTTTTGCCTTCGTTTCTCACCAGCGAAGCCACGCCGGTAGAGATATTTTTCGGCTTGGCGTCGATCCAGAATCTTTCCCGCTGGAATGGGTACGTCGGCAATTCAACACGCTGCCTGTGATAATCGCGGTCAAATCCTTCCCAGTCGATTTTAACATCATTCACGTAAAGTTCGCCAAGACTATTGAGCAAAATTTGCCAGTCGTTTTGTCCGCTTTTTAGTGAAGGCAGCCAAAGCGCGTCCAGGTCGGGAAGACACCTCTTCCCCATGCTAATTATATGCGGATTGGGCCCGGGTTCGACAAAAATCCTGCATCCCTCCTGTGCAAGCGTGTTCATGCCGTCGGCAAACAGCACGGCTTGCCTGATATGCTTCCGCCAGTAGGCGGCATTGGGAATTTCCTCTTCTGCGAGGACCTTGCCCGTCAAATTGGATACGATCGGAATTTGTGGTTGATGATATTCAATTTCTTCCGCAATCTTTTCAAACTCGTTCAAAATCGGTTCCATCAACGACGAGTGAAAGGCGTGAGAAACGTGCAGCAGCCGTGTGTTAACATCCTGCGCTTCAAACTTTGCCACCAGGGCTTCCACTTGTTCCGATTTTCCGGAAATGACAATATTTGTCGGGCCGTTTACGCCGGCAATGTCAACTGACTTGAAAGAATGAAGCTTTGCCGATACAGTTTCTGGATCAGCAAAAATGACCGCCATCTTTCCATCATGGGGAAGAGATTGCATCAAGCGGCCTCTGGCGGCAACGAGTTTTAGCCCGTCTTCAAGATTGTAAACACCGGCTATGCAGGCCGCCACAAACTCACCGATGCTGTGACCAATAACATAATCCGGCTGAACACCCCAGGATTGCCACAATTTCGCCAGGGAATATTCGATGCTGAAAAGAGCAGGTTGCGTATATTCCGTTTCATGAATGAGTGCGTTATTTTCATCTTTTGCAAAAATTACGGCAAGCAAGGACTGACCGAGATATTTTTTTGAAATCGATTCACACGCATCGAGGGCTTTTCGGAATGTGGGTTGGGTATCGTAAAGCACTTTACCCATGCCTGTGTATTGCGCCCCTTGTCCTGTAAAAAGAAATGCCAGTTTGCTTTTGACAACCCTTTGCGTTACGCCGGTACGAATGTTCGCATCAGGATTGTTTTTCAAGAAAAGCGACAATTTTTCCTGCGCATCGCTTTTGTCGGAAACAGAAATTGCAACCCTGTTTTTAAAGTGATCCCGTCCGGTGTGCAAAGTGTAGCTCAAATCGCCCAGTGTCGGGTTTTGTGCATTCTCCAGGTAATCCTTATATTCTTTTGCAAGATCGAGTGTCGCTTTTTGATCTTTTGCAGAGAAAGTAATGAGATGAACGGGGCGATCCATTTCATTTTCACGAACAGCAACAGTCGGCGCTTCTTCCAGTATGATATGAGAATTTGTACCGCCAAAGCCAAAGGAACTAACACCGGCAAAACGAGGAGACTTGCCGGCCTTCCATTCTTTGCCGTTTACGGCAATTTCAATCGGCATTTCATCAATCGGGATGTGTGGATTGATTTTTTTAAAATGAATATGCGGCGGTATCTTTTCATTCCTCAAAGAAAGTGCAGTCTTTATTAATCCCGCCACACCGGCGGCTGCTTCGAGATGACCGATATTTGTTTTGACAGAGCCAATAACACAGGGTTTATCCTTTGGCCGGCTATGCATCACTGCGGCCAGAGATTTTACTTCAATAGGATCACCCAAAATTGTACCGGTGCCGTGCGTTTCAACATACCCGACTTGCTCGGGCTTTACCTGAGCATCTCTCAGGGCATCGCGGATCACTTGCTGCTGCGCAAGACCGTTTGGCGCGGTCAGGCCATTGCTGCGCCCATCCTGATTGACGGCAGAGCCACGAATGACGGCAAAAATATGATCACCATCTTTTTTCGCGTCCGAAAGACGCTTTAAAGCGATAAAGCCACACCCTTCACCACGTGAATAGCCATCGGCGCTCGCATCAAAAGTTTTGCAGCGACCGTCCGGCGCCATAAGTCGTGCATGGGAAAAAGTAATCGTAATCTCGGGCGAAAGAATCAGGTTCACACCTCCGGCGAGCGCCAAATCGGATTCGCCGTTTCGCAAACTGCGGCAGGCGAGATGCGTTGCTACCAGCGACGATGAACAGGCCGTATCGATAGCCATGCTCGGCCCGCGAAAGTCATAAAAATAAGACAAGCGATTGGCGACAATGCTAAAAGCATTGCCTGTCCCGGTATAGGTATCAATCTGCTCAACATCGCCGTATTGCAGCATGGAATAGTCGTTGTTGCTTACTCCAACAAAAACACCCGTTCGGCTGCCGGATAATTTACTCGGCGCATATCCTGCATTTTCCAGAGTTTCCCAGGAAACTTCCATAAGCAAACGCTGCTGCGGGTCCATCCGTCGCGCTTCTCTTGGAGAAATGCCGAAAAATCCGGAATCGAACTGATCGACAGATTCCAAAAAACCGCCGGACTTTGTTACAACTTTGCCCGGTGTATCCGGATCAGGATCGTAAAATTCCTCAATATCCCAGCGTTCTTTTTTAACATCAGAAATGGCATCCACACCATCCACCAGCAGTTTCCAAAATTCATCCACATTATCCGCACCGGGAAACCGGCACCCCATACCGACAATGGCGATAGGTTCATTTTGGAAATTCGTAGTTTCGGACGCCGGAGAAAGCTCCTTATCCTCATCCTGGTGACTCAAATAACGCGAAAGCGCTTCGATGGTGGGATAGTCATACGCCAATGTCGGCGATAGACTTCTTCCCAGCCAGTCCTCCAAATCACCGGCAAGACCGGTCGCGTGAACAGAATCCAATCCATAGCGTGCAAACGGCTGTTTCACATCAATATCCGAAACAGGAATTTTGAGTTCAGTGGCGACTTTATCAATAAGCCAGTCTTCAATTTCTTTTTGTTTAAAAGACGTGCCCTGAACTGCGGGTTTTTTATCTTTTTTCTCTGATTTTACTTTTTCCGGTTCTTTTGCACTCTTTTCAGAATGCCACTCGCCAATGGAATCCAGCGTGCCGTTCAGGAAACCAAGTCGGCTTGCATAGCGCTGGATTTTACCGCTCGATGTTTTGGGAATACGTCCGGGTTTGACTAAAACAAGTGCGTATAATTGCAGATCGAATTCCTCTGCCACAACCTGTCGCATGGCAATAGCCACTTCAGTCACGTCGGGTTTTTGACGAAAATCTACTTCATGAGCAATGACCAATCGCTCTTCCTGGTCCACTTCGATCGAAAAGGCGGCACCGCCTCCCAGTCTTAGGGAAGGATGACTCGTTTCAACAGCGCGTTCAATGTCCTGGGGATAGTAATTCACACCATGAATAATGATGAGGTCCTTAATTCGGCCTGTAATAAAAAGCTCGCCATCTTTAAAAAAACCGAGGTCTTCTGTTCTCAGAAAAGGCCCTTCGCCGGTTTCCGCAAGTCGTGCGCCAAAAGTTTTCCGGCTTTCTTCCGTTTTGTTCCAGTACCCCTTTGCCACACTTGGCCCGCAGACCCAGACTTCGCCCAATTCGCCTTCCCGACATGGTTTTGCAGTTTCAGGATTTACAATTTTCACGATCTGATCGCCAATAAAATGACCGCTTCCCACAAGTATGCGCGCTTTTTCACCCTCTTTCGCTTCAATCAGTTCGTTTCTTTCAAGAGCATCTTTTTGAAATTTTCTAACGACAATTTCTCTGTCTATCATGCTGCCGGAAACCAAAAGAGTCCCTTCAGCCAAGCCATAGCAGGGGTATAAAACTTTTCGATCAAGCCCGCACGGTTCAAAAGTTGTGATAAACCTTTCCAATGTTTCATAGCGAATGGGTTCAGCGCCATTAAAAGCAACTTTCCAACTGCTCAAATCGAGATTCGCCCGCTGCTCGGGTGTCGTTTTATTGACGCAAAGATCATAAGTAAAATTAGGTCCACCACTCACAGTTCCTTTATATTTGGAAATTGCTTCCAACATCCTTACCGGTCGTTGTAAAAAAGCAGCGGGGGGCATAATGACACAAAGTGCACCGCTATACATTGCCTGCAATACCCCGCCAATCAAACCCATATCATGATAAGGCGGCAACCAGACCACACCAACAGAATCAGGAACGATACCAAATGCTGTCTTCATTATGGAAAGGTTGTGTAATAAATTGGCATGGCTGAGCATGACCCCTTTGGGATTTCCGGTTGAACCGGAAGTGTATTGCAGAAAAGCCAAATCGTCACCGCTTATCGATGGATCCTGCCATTTTTCTGCAAATCCATCTTGCTCTCCATCTGTGGCAAAGAATTCAATCTTTTCAAGACCTTCAAAGGATGCAAACATTTTTGCAATTTTGGCATGTAATGATTGTGACGTGAGCGCAATTTTTGCTTCTGAATCAGCAATGATCGACTGAAGTCGAGGTAATGTACGATTATTACGAGGAGGGTAAGCCGGCACTGTAACAACACCGGCATAGAGGCATCCCATGAAAGAGGCAATATATTCGAGACCCGGAGAATAGAGGAGGAGAGCTCTTTCCCCCTTTAGCCCCATTTCCTGCAAGTGTGCCCCAATTTGACGTGCTTTTACATCGAGATCGTGATAACTTAGCTGTCCATCTTCATTCTCGCCATCAGGTAGAAACTTAAATATGACCTTCCCGGGATCTTTCTGCGCCCGCCAGAGGATGAGTTCTATCAGGGTTTCAGGCTTAAAGTCAACAGCAGGAGAAATTTTCGAACCAGACATAATTTCCTTCCCGTTCTTGAAGTTGGTGTCAAAGTTTTTGGAAAGTATGCTTCTTTTTGTTCCACGACCAAATGGAAACAGTTAAAGACGCTTTTATGAGTCATAAAACATTCTCTCACAAAACGGGTTGAAAGTTCAAACAGTTGCTAAAGCCATAAAGAGGTTTTGTAGAGGTTCGTAGAAAAAATAGCTTATTGGTGAAAGGTTACCAGATCAAAAACATCCCAATTTATTTCCCCGCACCCAATTTTATTTTAAAGCAAAACAACTTGAAGTAAATGGTAAAAAATGCAATAATGACGTAAGATAAAATAATTATACATCTATTTCCTCATTTTGCGGAAAAGGATATAAGACGCTTTCAGGCCACCTCCTATAATATGTTGCAAACTAGAACATTGAGATGTTCAATTAAAAATTGCAAATGCTTTGCATTCGAATCGCGAAAGATCCAAAGGCAATTCCACTTAACCCAATTGCTATTTTTTTATTAAAGATGTAACAGGAGTTTTTTCAACCGAGGCAACAGCATCATTGAAGAATAAACAAGTTTGTCAAAAACCCTCTCCCCAAGACTTGCTTCAATCAATGCGCCCAATACTCAAGTTGATATCCTCTGAACCCAATGGCAGCAGTAGTCATAAAGCCCCAAAACCAGAGCCATTGATGAAAGTTTTACCTGTTTCTTGCAGAGGTTGCAAAGATGACAAGGAATATCCCCAGCCCTCACCCATACCACCCAAATACTTATTTCTTATTTCGCTCTGTCTTTTTCATCTGCACAACTCGATACGAAGCGATTTACA
>JAACEJ010000017.1 GCA_011682565.1 Actinomycetota bacterium
GCAGCAGGAACGGGCGCGGATGATCTTACCCTTGGCCTGGTTGGTTCGTTTGGAAGATACGGCTGAACATCGAAAATGGCTTTATCAAATTGTTGATGATTTATTGGCTTTTCAGGATAAAAGCGGTGCGATCCGTGAAGACCTTGGGGATGTGGGACATGGCAAGTATGCGCCGTCAAAGTCGAATGCAGCCTACGGCACAAACGAGGCGCCGCTTATTCAGGAAAATGGTGATCCTGTCGCGGATATGCTTTATACGTCCAACTTTGCTTTTTGTAGTCTGACAGAAGCTGCTGCTGCCACTGGCGACGAAAGAATAAAAAGAGCAGTGAAAAAACTGGCGGATTTTATGGTGAGAATACAAGTGCGTTCTGAAACACATCCTGAACTGGACGGCGCATGGTATCGTGGCTTCGACTTTAATCGCTGGGAATATTGGGCTTCCAATGCAGACGCCGGTTGGGGCGTCTGGTGCACAGAGACCGGGTGGACCCAGGGCTGGATAGCATCTATGCTCATGATGTATGAGCTTAACAGCAATGTTTGGGATTTTTCAGCGGACAGCAAGATTGCGGATCATTTTGAAATGTATCGGGAAAAAATGCTGCCGGGACGACTGTTTAAATAACTTGCATGATCATTTTTAAAATTCTAACGAATGCATCGCACAAATAAAAAAGTTGTAAAAGTCAATGGTTAATTAATCTTTTAAAAAGGAGGATCAAATGATACAATTTTCTGTACCTTTTCATTCTAAAAAACGATCCATAAAACACAGGGGATGTTCCCTTTTTATAATCATGTTTTTGCTTATCGCAGTACCATCGCTATCGTTTGCGCAAAACACAAAAGAACTCGGTCGGGCTTCCATTCATCCTTCGCTGGTCAAATTGAAACCAGGTGAGCAACAAAAGTTCAAAGTGATAAAAATGGCCAGGCCTTTAAGGTCGGCAACACTGGCTAAAGATGTCAAGTGGTCGGTAAACGACATTCCCGGCGGAAACCAAAAAGTGGGTACCATCAACGAGGAAGGCGTTTATACGGCACCGAAAATAGTCCCCAAACCTCACGAAATCCACATTGTTGGACAAGTTGAAGGTGTGAGTAACCGTAAATCGTTTGCAACAGTAATTATGGCGCCCGAAAAACCTTTCTACAAAATGATTCATGAATATACCGAGCCGGTACATCATTCTGAACATTTTACAAATCCACACTGTATCGCAGTAGATAAAGACGGCAATTTGCTGACAGCTAACTATGATGGCAGCCGGGTGCTGCGGTTTACCCAGGATGGTAAATATCTGGGTGATCTGGGTTCAGGAATTGGAGAAGAACCGGGACAAATTCATTTGCCCAGAGTCGTTTTGACTGACAAGAAGGGCAACATTTTTGTCACCGACCAAAAACAATTCGGTCCACGTATCCAGGTCTTCAGCAATGATGGAAAGTTTTTACGGACGTTCGCCGAAAAGGGTACCGGGCCTGGTGAAATTCTTCGTGTACATGGCCTGGGTTTTGACAGTCATGGTCGCTTGTTTACTGTTGATGTTGATAACATGCGTGTTAATATCTATACCCATGAAGGAGAATTTGTCAAATCATGGGGACGGGACGGGCCGTACCTCGAAGATTTTAATGCGCCGCATGGCCTGGTTGTCGATCCAAATGATGACGTTTTTACTTCCAGCTACTACGGTACCCTGAAGAAATTTGATGCTGATGGGGATTTTCTTTTTGTCTTTAACGAGCCTGATCCTCCTGAGGGTTCTGTTTATGTTCACACGATATCCGGCGATCATTGGGGTAATGTTTATGCTATGGTTCGTGGGTCAAGAGGGTATGGCGGAGAAATTGAAGTAAGTAAAGGCAAAGTGGTCAGCATGGAAAAATTTAATAACAACGGTGACTTTGTTGGTGCATTGTCTCTGAATGTGAAAGCACATGCCGAGAACTGGGTGTATGTTGATGCAAATGACAGGCTTTATTTTATTTACAGAAGTAATGAAACAATGGGTTTTGAAATTTTTGCACCGCAATAAATAAAAGACCTTATATTCGGAAATATAGAAAATAAAAGTTCATGTTTTTACTATTTGGATTTTAGTAATCTTGAAAAGGAGTGAAAAATTATGAAAAATATCTTTATTTCAAAAAGCATCATCTTCTTTACCTGGGGGGCGCTGACAATATTTTTGTTGGCTCAGTGTGGCTTTGCCACCGAGCCTGACGCAATGAACAGGGCGAGAATCAAGCCAACATTGACAAAGATAAAACCCGGGAGCGAACAGCAATTTTATATCGTCAAGGAACCGGGTCGGCTGACGGCTGCTTATGCAACGAACAAGGTTGCATGGTTTGTAAACGGTTTACCGGGTGGAAATAAAACGTTGGGAACTATTACTGAGGATGGCCTTTACCGGGCACCTAAAAAAGCGCCTCGATCCCCTGAAATACATATCTGTGCAGAAGTAAGAAATTCCAGCAATCGTTATCTCTGGGCTACTGTGCTATTGAATGGAAAACGGCCCCGTTACAAGACAGTTAAAGAATGGGGAGAAGTAATCAGTCATGCAAAACATTTAAAAGACCCAAGAGCTATTGACGTTGAGAGCAATGGGGATATACTTATTGCTGATAGCGTGCTTTTGCGTTTTTCCTCTGACGGAGAATTCATAACCCAGTTAGGGTATGCAAAAGGAGATGTCGATGCGAGTATGGCTGGTCTGCTTAACGTTAAGGTGGATGCTGAAGGGCGTATTTTTGTCAGCGACACAAAAACCGGCCCGCCCCGCATTCAGGCTTTTTCTCAAAATGGCGCTTATCTCTATGGTTTTGGACGCAAAGGCACAGGCCCGGGTAGAGTTATGGATACGCGCGGTATGGCTTTTGATACTGAACAACGATTATATATTGTAGATATAGATAATATGCATGTTAATGTATATGATCATTCCGGCAAATTTATCCAGGCCATTGGGGAAAAAGGGGCAAGGCCCGGTGAATTTAATGCTCCCTATGGCCTGGCTTTGGACGCCAACAATGATCTGTTTGTCGTCAGTTATTTTGGACCATGCCAGAAACTGACATCCGATGGGCATTTTGTTCTCGATTTCGCCCATGCCGATCCGTCTGATGGTCCCATTTATTTTACAGATGTTGCCGGCGATCGCTGGGGGAATGTCTACATAATCGTTAAAGGCGCTCGCACCGCGGACGGAGGATTTAAAACTGTAAAAGATGCGAATGGCAAAAGAGTGGATATTATCAAGTACAATAACAACGGTGATTTTGTGGCGAATCTACGGTTGTCTTCCAAAGACCGTGAGCCTGTCCGGTTAGTAACGGATACATTTGGAAAAATTATTGTGCTCTACAAAGGAGAGAAAAAAAATGGCGTAGAGTTTTTAGCGGAATCGCGATAATGTTATTGGATAGACTGTGGTGTTGTTTTGTCGAAAAGTACTAAAACGATGTATTGCTTGAAATGCTCCCTAAAAGCTGTTCTAAAGATGGGGATCACTTTGAAAAGTATTTAGGACAATAACTTGGCAATTTGTGTTTTGGCGAGCATTGTTTTTGCATGATTTGGTTCGATGCACTCGAACAACTTTTAATTCACGTCCCTTTGGAGAAATTTGATGAATAAACCGGCAGCCTTTATTTTCTTTCATTTCAATCGCTGCTGTTGAGCCTGCGGAATGACTCTTCCCCACACTCACAGCCGCGGCAACGAGCGGCTGGGACGTCGACGGCTCAAAGCGCTTTTTTGCGTTGCCGGAAATGGTTGGATTAAAGCACTTTCTGATTCCTGTTATTGCATGTATAAAAATGATTACTTTGTTAGCTCACCAAACGTGAAATACCGCCAAACGATCAAGGTTTACTGGTAAAATAAAATAGCAGCGATGACTGAACCCCCTCTTGTCCTTCAGAAGGAATCTTGTCGGGAAAATGCCGAGACTTGAACTTTCTATATTTAATCGTCTAACCAACAAGATTCTTCCAGAAAGACAAGAACGGGGTTGAATAACAGAACGAGCTTATGAAAACCGCTTTATGCCAAGAACAATAATCAGGCTTTTCGATCAATAATGTGAGTTTATGTAACTGTCCTTAAATTGATGAAATTAACTACATCTTTTCTGAGCTAATCAAACAATTATTTTATAAAAAAAGGAAATGGTTCCATGGTGGCGATATTAACTTTAATTTCAGCAATTATAGCGCTTGCTGCTGCTCCCGGCGTTTGCTCGAATTCCGTCACTCTTGTTAAAAATGGTCGTCCGGCGTCGATCATTGTCATTGCCGAAAATCCGACGGAAGCAGCGCAACAGGGCGCAAAAGATATGCAGATGTGGCTGCAGAGAATAAGCGGTGCAAAAGTGCAAATCAAGTCAGAGAGTAAAATAGAAAAGAAAAATAGCCGGGCGCTCATTCTCGTCGGCGACACAAAAAGAAGCCGCAATCTTGGCATTAATCCGGATAAACTGAACCTGGAAGATATTATTGTTAGAACTTTTCCGCAGGCTCTGGTTGTCATCGGTGATGATGAGCGCCCGGACGGTTACAACTTAAAAGGTACTGTTCTTGCCGTTGACGCTTTTGCCGAGCAGATTCTCGGCGTCAGGGTGTTGTGGCCCGGAGAATTGGGGGAAATTGTCCCCCACCAATCAACGATTGCAGTAAACGATGTTGACATTTATGAGAAACCCATTCTGGTCGACCGCCGGATAGTTAATCTCGGGTACAACGGCAGTTTCGGACACGCATTCGGCGACTACTGGGATCGGTTCCACAAGCAGCATCCTGACTGGTTCGCATTGCAGCCGGACGGCACTCGCGACAACAGCCAACCGGAACATGCAGGCTATCCCAGTCAGCGCCTTTGTGTTTCCAATCAGGAGCTCATCGAGCAAGTAGCACAAGATATTATGGAAAAACTTGAGAAAAACCCCCAATTGGATGCCGTTTCCGTTTCTCCCAATGATGGGGGAAACCAAACATTTTGTCTTTGCAAAAAATGCGAATCATGGGATGCGCCGGAGGGAAAAATTGTACAAATGAAGAGTAATAATGGCCCCATTCCCCATGTTTCTCTTACGGATCGATATGTGAAATTCTATTCTGAAATTGCAAAAATCGTGGCCAAAAAGTATCCGAATCGTTATATCGGTGCATACGCATATCACCTCTATCTGGATGCGCCCATTCACACAAAACTGCATCCAAATGTTGTCATCGGGTTTGTGCCGGGATCGAAAGTCTATCAGAACGATGCGGAGCGGGAACAAGTGCGGAGCAACTGGCTGAAATGGTCGAAAACAGCAAAACACCTGTTCCTTCGTCCAAACTCGTTGATGGCGTTGCACGCTTTGCCGACCGTCTATGTTCACAAATTGGGCGAGGATTTACGGTTTTTCACCGACCACAAAATGATGTTTGCAAGATATGACTGTAATTTTCACCATTGGGCGACGAATGGGATAAATTACTATGTGCTCGCCAAACTTCTCTGGGATCCTTACCGCGATGTGGACGAAATAGTCGACGAATATTGTACTGTGGGTTTTGGGCCGGCTGCAGGGATGATCCACCAATATTTTAATGAAATCGAAAAGATTACAAATGCGATTGCAGCCGAAAGGCAGCGACCGACAGCGGCAACGATCACTCGATACTTTACGGACGAAACCATTACAAAGTTGGATTCGATTCTTATATAAGCTAATAATATGGCGGGATACGATGAGCAAATCAAAAAACGCATTGCTTTTCTTCGTCAGGGATTGACATACGCCCCGATAGGCAGAGATTATCTCGCCGCCAAAGATGCCGGCAGAAATGGCGATAAATGGCAATGGCGCAAATATCTTGAAGAATCGGTCAGGCGGACAACCTGGATGCAAAATCTCGGGGTGTCGTGGGCTATCCATGCTCCGTGGCTTATCTATTGGGATTGGTGATGAAAAGGAAAGGATTGGTGGAATTTTTAGGTTAGGAATCTATGAGTAATTCGTAAAAAGCCGAAAAGCATGTCATCGCGAGGAGCGGAGAAACAGTTTACCCCGAATTATCGGGGCAGCGATCTTTAAAAAACTGCACTTTAGCCGACATTCAGATTGCTTCGCTTTGCTCGTAATGACATTTTGGGACTTTTTACGAGTTTCTCATATAAGAAAGACATGCCCTTTTTTCCCCGTTAGTTCGCATGTTTGTCCATGGAAGGACTGTGCCTGTCGTAACCCAATGTAATCAGACCCTCGACATATCTGCAACCAACCTAAATGTCAAGTGTTTTTTCAAAACGCTTAACAACTCCAATATCATAAATATAAAAAAAATCAAATAACGCTTGACATTTAGAAATAAATCTGTTAAAATAAGAATGTCACAAGAAAATCGATTCACCTAAATCGGTTTAAAAGGATATTAAAAATTTGCGGTCTGTTTTTGGTCGGTTCGACATCTTTGCCTAAATGTGGAGTATGATGAAGTCAGCAATACCAAAAATGATTATTTCTGTGTTTTTTCTTTTCCTCTCCATCTGCACAGTTTTTTCGCAATCCAATAGCCTGCCTTTCCAGGAAAAACACTCACCCCGTTATTGGGTGGATACTGCTTTTTATAAAATTAATGACAGCATAACCAGTGTTGAAGTTTATTATTCTATTGCTTTAACCGAATTGTCTTTTAACCAGGGCTCAGGGAAATATCTTGCTTCTTATACTTTTTCCATCAAAGTTACGGATTCAAAAAATAATTTGGTACAAGAGGATTCCACCCGTCGGACTGTTGCGATAAAATCGCCGCAGGAAGCGACGGACAAAAGCCGTGGTGCAATAGATAAACTGATCTTTCCCCTTGGTCCGGGAACATATACGTTATACACCTCTTTAAAAGATAATCAGACAAAAACATCTAGTAATGACAGCCTGGAACTGGTTGTGCCTTCTTTTGGAAATTGCATTCAAACCAGCTCAATTCAATTTGCCACCTCAATTTCAAACACGCAAACGAACAAGGTGTTCGATAAAGGTGGCCTGTCTGTCGTTCCCAATCCATCCAGGCGCTATCGCTATCACAATTCTGTTCTTCCTTTTTATTTTGAAGTTTATAACCTTCTTCCCCCTGATTCGGTTAACAATGAATTCCAGTGCGAATACGCGATAACGGATTCCACCGGCGATTCGCTGATTGTGGTTCCGGCTCAATCCATTAAAAAACCCGGCACATCGTGCATTAAAATGCAGACTCTGGATATTCGCGGTTTGGAAGCCGGGAAACATCTTTTGAGTGTCACCACAACAGACCCCGCCTCGGGACAATCTTCTACCGTTCAAAGTTACTTTTGGGTCGATTCATCCACACCTTTAAGGAGGACGGCGACTCGTTTACCGATGACAGCGGCAGATGTTAAAAAGTACCGGGATCAAATTAAATATCTTGCCAAACCCTCCGAGCTTAGAATTTACGATCAACTCTCACCCGAAGGCAAAGAAAGATTTATCCTGAATTTTTGGCGGGCAAAAGACCCTACTCCTGAAACTTCTGAAAATGAATATATGCAAGATTATTTCAGCCGCATCGATTATGCAAATAAGCATTTTAAGGGTAAAGATGGTGGAATGAATTCCGATATGGGGCGGGTATTCATCATTTATGGTCAGCCGGATGATATTGAACGACATATTATGGAAATCGGCATAAAACCTTATATTCTTTGGCGCTATTTTACTGCCGGTGGACAACACGTTTTTGTATTTGTGGACAGGAACCAGGAGGAGATTTATACTCTTGTACATTCGACTGTTCCTGAAGAGATTAAAAACCAAAATTGGCGATCACAAGAATTAAAATAATATCTCATTAGATAGTCAGTCGAATAAATTAGAAAAGGAGATTTTATGGTACTACAAATTAACTAACCTTTTTTGCATCGGGAAAAACTGAAAAAGGAGGTGATACGATCCAATAAAACAAGCACTTGTTAATGAGAATATTTCTCTGGTTGTGCTAACGAGTTTGAAAATTAAATTGCTATCAATTATTTACGCTAATAATCCTTTGGGTAGAAACACTTTTTATGTGCAATGATCGCGAGATCATAAAAAAGTGTTTTATAAAAAGGGAGGAAATTATGACAAATTTCAAAAAGCACATTAAATTGTTCTGTCTTCTTGCTGCAGCTTTGCTGGTTGTCTTTATTGCTCATACTAATGTTTGGGCAGGAACAACCGGTAAAATTGCTGGAGTAGTTATGGACTCCGGCACTAAAGAAGGTCTTCCTGGTGCAAATATTGTAATTATTGGTACTCAGAAGGGAGCCTCTACTGATGTTAATGGAAAGTTTTTCATCTTGAATGTACCTCCGGGCGAGTATTCAGTTCGTGCCACAATGATGGGTTATGGACCCGTCGTTCAACAAAAAGTTCTTGTTAATGTAGACAGAACAACCGATCTGAGTTTTGGACTGTCGCAAGCCGTCTTGCAAGAGAAAGAAGTAGTCATTACTGCAACCAGACCACTCGTTGAGAAAGATGTTGCTTCCAGTCAAAGTATTACCACCAGTGAATCAGCGGCAGCACTTCCTGTGAATGACATTATGCAAGCCGTGAGTCTGGAACCGGGTGTCTCTGTAAATACCGAACAACTCAACATTACTGTCAGAGGTGGCGGTAATGATCAGATTAGCTTTCAGGTCGATGGTATGGAGCGTAGTGACAAACTCAATGATAAAATTTACAATGTCACCAATTCTGCCGCGGTTTCCGAAATTCAAGTTCTAACCGGTGGATTTAACGCCGAATACGGAAATGTTCGCTCCGGTGTGTTTAATGTCGTAACGAAAGAGGGTGGGCGAAAACTTTCCGGTTCCGTCGATTATCGCATGGGTCCTGCTCACCAAAAACATTTTGGTCCGGATGCTTATGGTAAAGACCAATACGACTGGAAAACGTTTACAGGACCAAACTCCTTTAATCAAGTTAACGATATTGAAGGAAATCAAGTTTTTATTGGTTGGAATGCCATAGCTGAAACAAAAAATAACGCAAATTTTATGGGAAAAAATGATTGGACACCTCAACAATTGATGGATGTGTGGAAATGGCGTCATCGTCCAATTGCGTACCATAATAAACCGGATCATTTTGTGGATGCAGGTCTTGGCGGACCGGTGCCATTTTTGGATAAAATTGGCTTGAAAAATTCCGGATTCTTTGCCGGCTATAAACTGACTCGCCAATATCCAATTCTTCCTTCGATCAGTGAATTTAATCAAAATAATACATTTGAAGGAAAACTTCATTTCAATCCACTTAGTGCTGTCAAGATTGTGCTCAGCGGTCTCTATGGCAAAACCGAAACAAGTTCAAAAGGTGACTCATGGGGCGACCAGGTTGCAATGAACTATGGATATGATGTGGTTGGTTCGGCGCTTGGAAGAAACAAATACTATTTGGCGGCCAATGATCTTTTGGACGTTTGGACAAAACAACTCGGCGCTAAAATCACGCATACGCTAAGTCCATCTACTTTTTACGAAATCAGATATGACTATTTTTCAACCGATACAAAAGCCGGCAGGGCCGCGGAACGCAATCCCGCAATTGTGAAAACTATTGCCGGAGTAGGCTTTGGTGAAGCACCCCGGGGATGGGTCGGTGAAGGTGTCAGCTTGACGGATTTGACCGGAAATTTTGATTTCTTTGGTGGTGGCCGGGTATCGGATACCTCCTTTGTTAAGAGCCAACGGTTGAACTTTGATTTAACGAGCCAGATTAATAATCAGAACATGATAAAACTTGGGTTTGAATATGGTGCTGATCACGTTAAGAGAAATAACCGCAAGGCTGGTACTATTATTCTGAAAGCGGATGCCGGTAATTTCTTAAGATACGACCGCACGCCGACACACTATGCCGGATATATTCAGGATAAAATCGAATATGGTGGCATGATTGCAAATATTGGTCTGCGTGTAGAACATTACGCTGCCAATGGATACATTTACGATCCGGGCAATTTGTACTCGATGTTATGGGCACGTGGCGGTACCGCAGGATACGCACGTCCTGATGATCTGCCTAAAGAGGCAAGTAAAGCATATACCTACATAGCGCCCAGGATTGCATTCTCTCATCCGGTTCGTGAAAACACAAAATTCTTTTTCAATTATGGTGTCTATTACAGTGAACCCACGAACAGAGATCGGTTCGGTTTGTACTCCGAGAGTTGGGATTTTGGCAATCCGCAGGGTGACATCGATTTTGTTGGTTATGCAAACCTTGAAGCTCCTCGCACATCCGCCTACGAAGTCGGTTTTGAGCAGAGTATTGGCGATGAATGGTTGCTGCGCTCATATTTTTATTCCAAAGATAATACCGACCAAATTGGAGGTATTAGCGTAACCGGAATGAATGGATCACATGATATTGGTGAATTCCGCAATTATGAAGGCGTTGGCAAGGGTGCGGCAGGATATCACACGAGAAGAAACAACAACTGGCAGGATATCCGCGGTATCGAATTCAAAGTGACCAAAATGCGCGGCCAATACTTTACAGGCTGGCTTAACATGGATTACCTCATAAGTACATCGGGTAATTATGGCCTTCAAAGATACAATCAGGATCCTTTGGTTGCTTATTATGCTTACAGCGCGGTAAAACAACAACCACAGTCTCAGCCGAGTTTCATTGCCAATTTGGATTTTCACACACCCGTTGACTGGGGAAAAATGAAAGGCGACTGGCGTCTGAGCGTGCTCCAGCGATGGGCTAAAGGGACAAAAGTTATTTATAATCCTACAGGTTTACCAACCCGCGAAGTGCGAACGATTTATTACTGGATTAACAACTATACAACAACTTTGCGCTTGAATAAAACTATTGCTTTACCGGCTAAATTGAAAGTACGCCTGTATATGGATGTCAACAATCTATTTAATTTCAGACATCTCAATGTCGGTGTACTCAATAGTGCAGAACGGGACATCTATTATAATCAATACGTTGATAAGGATAATGGCCTGGATAAAAAGATCGGTGAATACAAAGACAAAAATGGCAACAATGTATTTACTGAAAATTGGGTTGACAAAAACGGCACAAAAAGAGCACCCATTGCTCCCAATAAAGACTTTGCCTTATTCTACAATCCCCGTTCTTTGTTGTTTGGAGTCAAGTTTGAATTCTAATTTTAGCTATCCAGGAATTCAAATAGGATCGTTGTTAGCTAAACTAAAAAGAGGATTTAAATATGAAACGTCTATTAATAATCGCGAGCATTTGCCTGTTGTTAACGGCTGTTTTCGCAGAAATGGCTTTCGCGAATACCGGCATGCATTTTATGAGAATAGGCAGGCTATGGGTAAATGCCGAATACGATGGTGCTGAAGGTTGGTCGGGTCAATATGCATGGCCGGGAGGTCGGGTACGATTTCCGAATTCGGGAATTCGCGAACTCTGGGGTGCAAACGTAAGAAAGCTTGGTACAATTTCCGGGTGTAAAGACTGGACAGGCCCCAACGGAAAAGCTTATCCTTACTGGACCTCTGGCATGTACCGAACTTATGATTATGACTATCTTCCTTACTGGAAAGATGAGACCAATCAGACTGCTCTTTATCCGGTAACTCAGATTCTTTATCAAAGATGGCCTCAACCGAATGTATTTGTCGACGGTGTCAATATCATTCCTGATGGCGGTGACAATTTTACAAAGGTTCATCAAGCTGATTTCCAGCATGATGCAAATACTACTGTCGATCCGGAGCTGATCACGGAGAGAGCCATAAAGTCTGTCTGGCGGTACTCCATGGGTGTTGAATATGAACGCTGGATGTACGGCTACAGCAATGTAAAACATCAGGACTATGTTATTTATGATATTACGCTTACGAACAACGGCAAAGTTTTTGGATTGCCCGGTGATACCCCCAAAGTATGGCCCGAAGAAAATAAAAACTGGCCGTATATTTTAAAAGGCCAAAAGATCAAAGGCTTTTGGTGGGCGCAAACAGAGAATCCATGGAATTCACACCTCGGCAGAGATAAATCTTTTGGCAATAATGACGCTATTGGTGAGTTTGTTACTCCTTTTGCTGATCAGGGCAATGATCGGCGGTTTTACATGTTCTATGATGGAGATCATCAAGGTGATGGCGTAAAAGATTGGGGTGATCCAAGCATTGACGAAAGATGGGTAGAGCTTTTATCTCCGGCATGGATAGTCATGGGAGCTCTTTATGCCGACAAGTCGGCGACTGAAAAAGTGAATGACAATGGGCAACCCAATTCCACGACCATCAAGCATGAACGAAACTATGATCTTGGCAAAAAGGTAAAGACGATGCAGGATCAATATGAGGCCTTGTTTCAGGATGGAGTCCAATGGCCGTTAAATACGCCTCAACGAGATATCGATCCTACTCTTGTAATCCCAAGCGGTTATAACTGTTTTGGTCCCTACGACCTGGATTTTGGTCAATCCATCAATATTTCGTTTGTCGTGGCCGCCGGTGGCATAAGCCACGCTCTCTGTGTTGAATATGGGAAAAAAGCATGGGATGCCGGTTATACCGGCGCGGTAATGGACACGATAGAGACGTTATTCAAAACCGGTCGTGATTCTGTTTTAAAGACTTTAAAAATTGCAGACTGGAACGTGAACGGGATTAAAGACGGTGGAAGAAAGAGGTACGATGTGCCTGATGCGCCGCGCCCGCCTGCTAATTTTTGGGTTGCTGCTGACGGGGATAAAATCAAAATATCCTGGTCGGATGAATCGAGAGATGATCCCGATTTTGATACCGGTGTAAAGGATTTTGCTGGCTATCGCGTTTACAAAGCTGTTGGTGCAAGAGACAGCACCTACCGGATGATTTATGACGGCACCGGCAATGAATACATTGATAGCGATGTTTCGGCCGGCTTTCAGTACTTTTACTATGTTACTGCCTATGATGATGGTTCCCAGAACTGGGAAGACGCGGGTGTATCTATCGAAAGCGGAAAATATTACTGCTGGACGGGATGGGCGCCAAATGGGGTAAAACCCGCAACAGCGCCAATAACGAACCAGTCGAGTCTGGATAAAATCCGAGTCGTTCCCAATCCCTACAGTGCTGCCGGCAAAACATTTCCAGGAGAAGTGGATAAGATTATTTTTACGGGCTTGCCCGGCAAATGTACCATCAGAATATTTAATACAAATGGTGACTTTGTATACGAATTAGACCATACGGATGGCAGCGGCAGTGAATCATGGGACTTGCGCACTGAATTTAACCAGTATATTGTCAGTGATGTTTATCTCTATACTGTGAGCAGTGATTTAGGTAACCATGTTGGCAAATTTATCGTCATCAGGTAACAAAATAAATCAAGCTTTATTGCGCAGTTCATCCCCCTTCAAAAGTTCAAAATGGAGGCAATACTCATGAAAAAAAACCTTTTTATCTTTTTAGTATTAATGATCTTTATGATCTCGTTGCCGGCGTCGGCAAGGATGAAGAAGCTGGGACAATCCGGTATGGGTTTTCTAAGCATTGGTGGCAGTGCCAGAGCTGCCGCTATGGCCAGCGTCTTTGGATTTGCAAAAAACGATCTGGCCAGCGTCTTTTATAATCCTGCGGGTCTTGCATCAGTTGAGGGAACAGCATTTTTCCTCAATTCGACAAGTTGGCTCGCTGATATGAAAGTTGCTCATATCGCGGTGTCGCATAATGCCGGAAGATATGGTGTGTTCGCTCTTACTCTGGAATCTATGGATTATGGTAAATTTGATGGAACCGCCATTTCCAATACAGATGTCAGAGGCTATTCCGATATCGACGTCGGCAAGGTCAGCGGTATTGCAGTAGGACTTGCATACGGCATTCAAATGACAGATAAATTTTCTATCGGCGGTGGTATCAAAATGGTCGCTCAACAATTAGGCATAAACAATACTTATGTTTCTAATGTGATTGATGTCAGGAACAAGAAAAACAAAGTGTCGACAGTTGCTTTTGATTTTGGAACAATGTATGACACCGGGATCAAAAGCATTAGCTTAACTATGGACATCCGAAATTATGCATCCCAACAATTGTATGAAAATGAAGAGTTTCAACTGCCGCAAACATATAAAATTGGCGTATCGGCTAATTTATTTGAACTGCTTCCCATTGGAGACCCTTCAACAAACTCGTGCATTTTAGCGATCGAAGGTGTCGATCCTCATAGTGGAACGCAATACCTTAATGCAGGATTGGAATATTCGTTAATGAATATGATCGATCTTCGAGGAGGATATTCTTTTCAGAGCAGCCAGGATATCGCAGGTGGTTTAAATGCAGGTGCCGGACTCAAACTTTCCAGCTTTGGATTACCACTCGATGGAAGGCTTGATTTTTCCTACAGTGACTATGGCAGCATTTTTGGCTCTGTGATGCGTTTTTCACTGAGCGGATCGTTCTAATAAGTAAATAATCGCTCATTTCCACATTGGAATACTCTCTGTTCTCAAAACAGGACAATGGTTGGAATTCTAAAACAAATGCCCTGTCGGTATACGTACCGACAGGGCATTTTTACTTTTATTCTTTTGGAAAATATGTATTATTACGGCAATATGTTTCCCGGGGCAATTCTATTTTTCAGAATTTCCCTTTTTAGAGATTCAGCATCAACCATGAGTGCATTGGCGGAACAGCCTGAAAGGCATTGGTACTGTTTGTTGTTATAGTGGACAGATCTGCCGCTATTCAGGGTTTCCAGTTCATAACCGCCGGAGGCATTGGGTGTAAAAGTGAGAAAACGCGTTGTATCCGGTTTTGACTCATCATATTTCTCTCTATCGAATGTGATATCGAGTTTCAATACCTCTCTGTTTAAGAACCTTTGCAACAAATTTCCGTCTAAATGAGTGCGAACAAGTATTCCCGGCACATCCTGTGGAAATGTAACCTGATCATACATGTGGTGCTCATAGAATTTTAGTTCATGAAATTTTGTCACGTCTCTCTGAAGGGATGTTGTTTCACCAATAATAACTAGTTCTTTGTCGAGGAAAAATTGAACATTTTTCAAATCATTTTCAGTAAGGCCATACAATTGAATGCTGTTAAATGAGAGCACATCCCGTCTCGGGGCCAAAGTTGTTGGAGGAACACAAGAGGTGATGAAAATTAAAATAAAAGCGAACAAATTGACAAACGTTACATTTTTTGAAATCTTCATTCTTTCCTCTTCAAAGCGGATGTGAATAGAAACTAATTTTTTAGCTGCCGTTGCTACAATTTATTATTCTTGCTAAAAATGTC
>JAACEJ010000318.1 GCA_011682565.1 Actinomycetota bacterium
GCCTAAATATTCGATCTCTTCCTGTAACATTTCCTGCGCCCGTTCCGACAAGTTTTTCATAACTTTATCCATCATTTCAGGTTTCGTTACTTTAAGCGAAACCGCAAGTTCTTTGTTGTCAACTTCACGTAAAAGTTTTTGAACATCTTGATCATCGAGCCGCAAGATCAGATCAAATACAAACATTCGTTTTTCAATTTCTTCAGCCAATACGGGGTCCTGGGCGCTGATTGCTTTTAACGCTCTCTTTTCGACAACCTGCCCCACATGATTGAGAATATCCGCCGTCTTATCAACTCCACCTACTTGTGAATGCCGAACTTTTAAATTCATCGTCGAGGAAAGTGCTTCTTCGACATCCGATACTAACCCGGTTTCTATTTTATCCATTTGTGCGATCCGGGCAATGATATCGTTGGACAGGTTCTCATCAAGTTTGGAAATAATCTCTCCGGCAAAGCCGGTATCAATCTGTGACAAAATGAAAGCGACTGTCTGCGGGTGTTCATCCTTCAGCAAACTCATAAACTGATCAATATCGACCTCAGAGATATCATGCAAACCGAGTATTGAAGAACGCTTGCCGACACGTTCTACAATTTTGCTGGCATAATCCGGCCCAAAAGCCTCCGAGAGCACTTCTTTGGCATAATCCGCACCGCGTTGGGTTATAAAATTCTGCGCCATGATCATTTCACTAAATTCCTTGGTCACCGCTGTAATTTGTTCCGACTTTACCGTGCCGATATTGCTCATCGCCAGTACAAGAAATTCGCGTTCTTTATCTCCGAGTTCACGAAAAATTTGGGCAGAAACTTGTGTCCCAAGACCAAACATCAGTGTCGCAGCTTTTTTCAGTCCGTTGTGTTCTAGTGCGCTTTTTACATCCAGGTTCTGCAAATTATTCCTCCGCCATCCAAGATCTGATTAAATTTGCTGTTTTAGCAGGATGAGTAGATATAAAATCAATCACCGTTTCCTGTAATTTGTTCCCTCCTCCAAATTTGGTTTTTACTACCTGGTACAAATCATCCTCTTCTTCCCCGTTCATCCTTTTCTTCCCTGCTCCGGCTTTCAATGATGGAACATCTTGTCTCTCGTTAACAGGACTAAAAATAAATGCCTTTGCTTTGTTAAATTTGGATCTAATAACGAACAGGCTGACCAAAACAATGAGTGCAATAACTCCTTTTTCAATTAAGGGAGCCCATTTTTCTAAAAACTCAAAAGTTTTGGGTTGTACATCGTCAAGCCAGGCCTGCTGTTCAAAAGGCATATTTTGAATATCCAACTGATCCCCACGGCTTTCATTCAATCCTACAGCATTTCTTACCAGAGCGGCCAACTTTGCAAGTTCTTCTTTAGAACGAGGCTTATATATCTTTTCCTTTTTTCCATCCGTTGTTGTCGTATCTCGCAAACGACCGTTCACCAGAACAGCAACAGACAGACGCTTGATGTTCCCGCCCTGGTCAATTTCGTGCTCGATGGATTTTGCAAGTTGATAGTTCGTGATCGTGTGTTCCGAACCATTCTCTCCACCTGAGGCTGAATCAGATACGGTTTGATTTTCAATTTCCTCGCTCAATACAACGGTCTTGTCCGGATCATAACTTTCATTGGTTTTTTCAAATTTACGAAAATCAACATCGGACGTAACCCGCACAATGGCATTCCCAGATCCGAGAACACGATCGAGCATTGACCGTGCCTTGTCCTCCAAATACGATTCAATACGATTTTTCATGTCGAGTTGCCCTTCATGAAGTCCCGCAAAAGAATCATCAGAGTTATTCTTTGTCAGCACATTGCCGTGGCTATCTACGATTGTCACATTATCCGTTTTCAGTCCTTCGACACTTCTGGCAACAAGAAGGGTGATCCCTTTGATTTGCTGATTGGTCAAACTCAAACGGCCTCGCAGAGAAAGAAATATCGAAGCAGTCGGCTCTTTCTGATCTTCTTTGAAAAGACGGTCTTTTGGGAAAACAATGTGCACTCGCGAACTCCTGACTTCCGACATAGCTTCAATAGTTCGGGCGAGTTCGCCTTCGAGCGCACGACGGTAATTAAGTTTTTGCACAAACTCTGAAACGCCGATATCTTTCCTGTCGAATATTTCGTAACCGAGGTTCGTGCTGGCAGGTAAATTTTTCGCTGCCAACTTCATTCGCCACACGTAAACTTTTTTTCTCGGAACCATAATGCCCCGGCCGCCTTCAACTATCTTATAGGGCACATTATTGCTGCCTAATTCATCGACAACGTCCTGTGCATCTGCCGGGTCAAGATCAGAAGCAAGAATAACGTATTCAGGTTGAGTTGCCCATTTAATAATTGCTACCATGCCCACAACAGTAATCAGGAGAACGAGTGCCATTGTCAGACGTTGAGCATAAGACAGATTTCTAAACGGTAGCAAAGCACGCTGTTTTACTTTTTCAACTATTTCTGCCATAAATCCTTTCTCTGTACTAATTATCAAAAAACATTACATTTGAACCCGCATCATTTCACGGTACGCTTCGATGAGCTTATTTCTCACTTCAAGAACCAATTCCAGACTAACACTTGCTTTTTCAGCCGCAATCATCACCTCATGGATGTCCTCTATTTCACCATGGGCAAATTGATCGGCTACCTTTCCGGCATTGAGTTGAAGATCGTTAACCTCACCCAGCATTTTATTTATCTGTTTGCCAAAACTATTGTTATCACCCTTCTTTTTAATATCTTTGTTATCAACCTTGGGTGAGGCGGGCTGATTTAGAACAGAGTTTATAGAAGTGATAGAGTTCATAGTATAA
Source organism: Actinomycetota bacterium (assembly GCA_011682565.1). Lineage (GTDB taxonomy): Bacteria > Zhuqueibacterota > Zhuqueibacteria > Residuimicrobiales > Krinioviventaceae > Hydrothermomicrobium. Next base: position 2,808 of record JAACEJ010000318.1, read on the forward strand.
AGGCCTGTTACCAATTTTTTCGTTCAGGACATCAAGTCCAGTTTCTTACCAATAGAAAGATCGTTTAAAGAAAAATCGGCGGATTTGTACGCAGCCGTTCCCCATTTGGCCCCATTCTCCGGAAATATCTGCTGCAACATCGCTCTTTCCTCCGCTGAAATAACGTCGCTCAGCGCTGAAGGCATGCTGCTGTTTTTCGCTTTGTGTGAAGTGGTTACTGCCTGTTTTGCACCCGCTTCATGAGTTGCACGAATCTGCGATTTTTGCACCGACTTTTGAACAGCATTCGACTTTTGCGGCTGTATCCCCTTGCTCTTCCCTCTCCTGTTTTCGACAGAGGGCGTTTCGGTCAGGTATCGAGTGTAAACTTGCGACTCTATTTTCATTCCTGTTCCCTTTATAAATTCCGTTAGATTTCCAGCGCTTTCTTGAACATATCCTTTGCAGCACCCAATACTGTGGCATTCGCCTCGTAAGCCCTGGCAGCAGACATCAGATCAACCATCTCTCCGATGGTATCAATATCCGGGACTTCGACATAACCATCCTCATTCGCATTCGGATTCTCAGGGTTATAAATGAGTTTCGTGCGTTGTTGAGCGGATTCAACAATTTCAGATCCAACACCTCTCATCTCATCGACGTCGCCAAGAGAGGAACGATAACCCTGGAATTGAGAATCGGAATGGCGCAGCAGAGCAAGCTTGGCCTGATGGATGAGGCGTCCGAAACTATTTCTTCCATCATAAGAAGTAAATCGTACCTGCTTCCTTTTATAGGGTTTGCCGGTTTTGCTGTCCACACTTTCTGCATTTGCCAGGTTCTCTGCCCTGACCTCAAGATTCTTTCTTTGTGCAGAGAGTCCTGAACCGCTAATATCAAAAACACCAAATATTCTTCCGATTCCCATTTTTCAATTCTCCACAGTTATTATCTGCCTTTTACAACCAAATGTAAAGCTCTGAATTTGCCTGCCAGCATTTTAGAGGTTGCTGAATAATAAAGTTGGTTCTCGGCAGACTTTACCATTTCCATATCAACATCCACATTATTTTCACCGCTGCGCAATTCTGCCGAATTATCCTTTACAATGGACGGTCTGCCTTCAGGCATGGTCTCACCAATCGGAATGTGCCTGGCATCTGTTCTTTCTCCGACAACAGCCCTTTTGCTTTCCGATTTCAGAATCTGAGAAAAATCGACATCCTTTGCTTTATATCCCGGTGTTGCGATATTTGCAATGTTTTCGGCAATTGTCCGCTGTCTTTCACCGGAAGCACTGAGCAAACGGGAAAATCCCGGAATGTTGAGTTTTTCAAAAATAGCATCGAACATAATAAACCCTTTTGGTTAGAACCTATTACTCACATACTAAAAAGGCAAGACGTGTGCCACTTTAGCGGGTCACACGCCTTGCCTAATATCTCTTGTTTTATTTATGATTATAAACGAGGAATAATGAGACTGTTTTTGCAGATATCTTTAAAAAGGGAAAAAAGTTACACCGTATGGGTACTTTCTTCCCCCACCCGACCACCGTATTCATTGAGTTTGTTGCGGAGGGTTTTAGCTGTAATACCAAGAATGTTAGCTGTTTTGCTTTTATTGTAACCGTACTTTTCCAGAGTTTTCATGATCAACTTTTTTTCCGCTTCGTAAATTGTCAAATCATCTTCAGTTGCAAACAGGTATTGAATGAGGTCGCCATGCTCGTCTGAAAATTGCAGGTCATCAGCCTGAATCACATCGTTGCTGGATGTCACAATGACCTTTTCCAGAGTATTTTCCAACTCGCGAACGTTTCCCGGCCAGTCATAATGGACAAGTCTATCTATTGCTTTGGACGAGAGTTTTTTGTCCAGTCCAAAATCCTGGCAGATTCTTTGAAAAATCTCATGAACCAGGAACGAAATATCTTTGCTACGTTCTCTTAAAGGCGGAACATTAATTTTGACAACATTTAAACGGAAATAGAGGTCTTTACGAAAGCGCCCTTCCATGACTTCTTTGCGCAAATCACGATTCGTGGTTGCCATCACCCGTACATCAACGCGGATATTTTGATTACTTCCCAATCTTTCAAAACTTTTGCTCTGTAAAACCCTCAGCAGTTTTGCCTGCATGGGCAAACTGAGTTCCCCGATTTCATCAAGCAAAAGCGTGCCGCCGTTCGCTTCTTCAAAACGGCCTTTTCTTCGCAAATGAGCACCGGTAAAGGCACCCTTTTCGTATCCAAAAAGTTCGCTTTCAGCTAAAGTATCTGGCAGAGCGGCGCAGTTAACTTTTACATAAGGAC